>JAIUNH010000518.1 GCA_020161965.1 Pseudomonadota bacterium | reverse complement strand
GCACGACTCTGGGGATGTTGATCGCCGACGTGCCGGCCGTGTTCCTCGCCGATAAATTCTCGACGAAGATCCCGACGAAATTCGTGCATCGCGTCGCGGCGGCGTTGTTTCTGGCGCTGGGCCTCGCCACGCTGCTGTCGGATTTCGAGCTGTTCTAAACGGCGAACGCTGGCGGCGTCATTGCGCCGCCAGCGGGGGACGCACGATCGCCGCCGTCGTTTGATCGACATGGCGGGGCTTGGCCGGCGGCATTTCCTGGATCGCGTGGACTGATTGGCCCCAGCCTTTCGTGTCGTCGATCAGCTTACGATCGCGCATGACGAAGCGCCCGCGCACCAGCGTGTGGACGGGCACGCCACGAACGGCGCGGCCGTTCCACGGCGTGATCTTGGCGCGGCTTTGCAGATCGGCGTCGCAGATCATCGACGAGCGGCGCAGATCGACCAGCACGATGTCCGCGTCGGCACCCGCCCGCAGGATGCCCTTCTTGGGGAACAGGCCCCAGGCGCGTGCGGGGTTGTAGGACGTCCAGCGGACGTAATCACTGATCGACATGCGGCCCACGTTCACTTCCGTCAGCATCAGCGACATCTGCGTTTCCACGCCGGGGAAGCCGCAATCGCAATCCCAAATCGCCTCGCGCAGCTTTTCCTCGGGCACATGGGGGGCGTGGTCGGTCGCGATCATATCGATCGTGCCGTCCTTCAGCGCGTCCCAGATCGGGCCTTGGTTGCGCGCTTCGCGCACCGGCGGGTTGACGCGAATACGCCCGCCCAAGCGGCCATAATCTTCGGCGCCGAGCAGCAGATACTGCGGGCAAGTCTCGCCGGTCACGTCGACGCCGCGCGCTTTGGCTTCGCGCAAGGGTTTGAGTTCCTCGGCCGAGGAGATATGCAGCACATGGATGCGTGCACCCGTCCATTCGGCGAGGATCGATGCGCGGCTGACGGCCTCGATCGCAACGACGGCGGGGCGTGCTGCCAAATGTGCCAAGGGATCGTTGCGCCCGGCGGCTTGAAGATGCTTCTGCCGGCGCGCCATGATCGACGCGGTTTCGGCGTGCAGCGAAATGCGTTTGCCATGGCGCGCGACGATCTCGAAGCCTTCCAGCATCGCGCCGGTCGAGGGGGCGGGCAGATTGCCGAAGGTGTTGCCCATAAAGCATTTGAAGCCGATCACGCCGCCCGCGACCAGATCTTCGAGATTGGCGAGGTTTTCCTCGCCCAACAGACCGTAGAGCCCGTAATCGACATGTGCCTTGGCGGTGGCCAGCGCATGTTTCTGCGCAAGTTCGACCTTGCCCGCCGTCGGCGGACTGACGTTCGGCATTTCGAAGACGGTCGTGACACCGCCCATTGCGGCGGCGGCCGTGCCGGTCTGCCAATCTTCCTTATGCGTATAGCCGGGCTCGCGGAAATGCACATGCGCGTCGATCGCACCGGGCAGGATATGCATCCCCGTCGCGTCGAGCGTTTCGTGCGCCGGCGGCATCGCCGCGTCGTCGCCGATGGCGAAGATCTTGCCGTCCTTGATGGCAAGGCTGCCTTCACGCACGCCGTCGGGATAGACGAGCGTGCCGTTGCGCAGGACGATATCGGCGGTCGTGGTCATGTACGTATTTCCTTGGATTAAAGTGCGGCCCAGCCGCCATCGACCGGCAGATCGACGCCGGTGATCTGGCGCGACGCGTCGCTCGCGATGAACAGACAGGCATTGGCGACGTCGGCGTCGATCGTCACGCGGCGCAGCGCGTAATCGGCGGCGTGGCGTTGGGCGGCCTCTTCGGGCGTGATGTTGAGGCGCCGCGCCATTTCGGCGCAGACCTTCTCGCGAAAGCGCGGCCCATCGACCATGCCGGGCGCAACGTTGTTGACGTTGATATTGTAGGGCCCGAGCTCCAGCGCGAAGCTTTTGGTAATACCGCGCAAGCCCCATTTCGACGCGGAATAGGCGAGGCGCCCGGCGCGGCCGCGCATGCCGAACGTGCCGCCGACATTCACGATCTTGCCGTAGCGCTGCTGGATCATCGACGGGGCGACGGCATGGATCGTGTGGAAGCAGCCGTTCATGTTGAGGGTAACGATTTCGTCGAATTCCTCGGCGGTGGTCTCGGCGCCCGTCTTGCCGATCGGGCCTGATCCGCCGGCGACGTTCACCAATACGTCTATCCGCCCGAAGGTGGAAAGGCACGCACCCACCGCGCGTTCGACGGCCGCTGAGTCGGTGAGATCGCAGGCTTCGACTTGAACTTTGCGGCCCGCCGCGCGCGCTTCTTGCGCGACGGGTTCGATGGCCGCGACGTCGCGACCGAGAAGGGCGAGATCGCACCCCTCGGCCGCGAACGCGGCGGTGATGGCAGCCCCCATCCCTTTGGCGGGACCGGTGATAAGAACGATCTTGCCGTTGAGTTGGAGGTCCATCGCACTCACTTCATCGACGAGGGGCGTTCGGCACGCGGCGGCAGGAAGGAACGGTTGAACACCTGTTCCACCGGCGGCTTGGATTTGAGGTCGAACGCCATCGCCAGGATGTCGATCGACGCTTTGAGGCGCGCGTCGTCCACGTCGCCCAGGCCGATCTTCGCGATTTCGGGATGGTTCATCTCGTCGAGGATCGTCGCGTCGAAGCGCTCGCGTTCGATCTTGAGATCGATCAGCTGGTCGCGCTTGGCGACGGCGGCGACCGCGGCGGTCGGGTCCTTCAGCGCGTCGACCACACCCTGGTTGATCGCCTTCAGCAATCCGCGCACCGCTTGCGGATTTTCCTTGGCGAGTTTCTGCGATACCATGATGACGTTGGAATAGAGATCCATCCCGAAATCGCCGAACTTGACGAAGCGCAGTTCCTTGTCGGGGTCGATACCGATCAGCTTGGCCGAGAAGCGGATCGTGTTGACGAAGCCGAAGGCGCCGTCGAACTGGCCCTGCATCAGCAATTGCTCGCGCAAATTCGGCTGAATGTTGGTGAGCTTGACGTCCGCGCAATCGATCTTCGCCAGCGTGCAGAAGGCGGGGAACA
>JAIUNH010000517.1 GCA_020161965.1 Pseudomonadota bacterium | reverse complement strand
CTCGTCGCCCTCGACGATCGCAAGCTTCAAAGCCAACTCGACATCGCGCGCAAGACGACCGAAACGGCGGAGGCCGAGTTGCGCCAGGCCCTGCAAGGGGCGGTATTCGACGCGCGCGCGCGCGCCTCGGTCCCCGTGTTGCGCGGGCGCTACGAGCAATCCGCGGCCGAGCTTGCCTACACGCAATCGTTGCTCGAACGCATCGAGATCCGCGCGGCTAAACCGGGCATCGTCGTGTTCGACGACGCGAATGACTGGATCGGCCGCCCGGTGGCGCAGGGCGAACGCATCATGCTGCTCGCCGATCCCACGCAAACGGAATTCGAAATTCGCTTGCCGGTCGCCGACGCGATCGACTTGCCGCCGGGCGCGGAAGTGCGCGTCTTTCTCAACGCCGATCCGCAGCGCGCTTTACCCGCCACGCTCGAATTCCAGGCCTATCGCGCCCAGCCGGGGCCCGACGGCGCGCTCGCCTATCGTTTGAAGGCGCGGCCCGGCGGCGACATGTCGGCGACACGCATCGGCCTCAAAGGAACCGCGAAGCTCTACGGCAAATCAGTGCCGCTGGCACTTTACGTTTTCCGCCGGCCGTTGGCGGCGTTGCGTCAGGCGGTGGGGCTGTGAGTGCGACGACCGCCGCCGGCAATGCGCAAGGCGGAGGCGAAACACCGCGCCTGCCGCCGCTGCGCGACGAATTGCGCTTGGAACCCGGCCCGACGGCGCGCGACGGATCGCCGAGCTGGACCCTCGCCGATCCCGTCTCGGGCCGCTATTTCCGCATCGGCTGGGCCGAGTTCGAAATCCTGCGCCGCTGGCATCTGGGCGATCCCGCCGCCATCGCCGCGCGCGTGGCGCGCGACACGACCTTGCGCCCGACGAACGAGGATATCGAGGAACTGGCGAAGTTCCTGATGAAATCCGAACTCGTGCGCGGCGGCGGCGAGAAAAGCATCGAACGCATGCTCGCCCAATTGCGCGCGTCGCGCAAAAGCTGGCCGGTCTGGGCCGTAAAGAACTATCTGTTCGTCCGCCTGCCCCTGTTCCGGCCCGACGCGGTCCTCGACTTCATGGCGCGGAATTTCGGCTGGATCTATACGCGCGGATTCCTCGCGTTGACGCTGCTGTCGGGATTGCTCGGCTTCTACCTCGCCGCGCGCCAATGGGAGAGTTTCGCCGGCAGCTTCGTCTATTTCTTCTCGCTCGAAGGCGCGTTGCTCGCCTTCCTGTCGGTGGCGCTGGCCAAAATCCTGCACGAATTCGGCCATGGCGTGACCGCCAAACGCTTCGGCTGCGACGTGCCGACCACGGGCCTAGCGTTCATGGTGATGTACCCGACGCTCTATACCGACACGACATCGGTTTGGCGGCTCAACGACCGGCGCAAGCGCGTCGCCGTCGCGGCGGCCGGCATGGCGGCCGAACTCGGCCTTGCCTGCTACGCGCTGCTCCTGTGGAATTTCCTGCCCGACGGGCCGCTGCGCAGCGTCGTATTCATCTGGGCGACGTCGAGCTGGATCTTGACCCTCGCGGTCAATCTCAGCCCCTTCATGCGTTTCGACGGCTATTATTTGTTCAGCGATTTGATCGACGTGCCGAATCTGCAGGAACGCGCTTTCGCCCTGGCACGCTGGCGGATGCGCGAATTCCTGTTCGGCGGCGGCGCGCCGGCACCGGAATCTTGGCCGCCGCGCATGCGCTTGATCCTGCTCGGCTACGCGTTCGGCACCTGGATCTATCGCTTCACGCTGTTCCTGGGCATCGCGTTCCTCGTCTATCACATGTTCTTCAAGCTGCTGGGGATCGTGCTGTTCGCGGTCGAGATCTGGTGGTTCGTGTTGAAACCCATCGTCGCCGAGATCGTCGAGTGGGCGAAGCTCGGCACCGCGCGGCGCATGGGGAAACGTGCGGTCCTGACCTTCGCCGTTTTTGGCCTCCTCCTTGCCGCGTTGATCGTGCCATGGCGCGCCTCGATCGACGTACCGGCGGTGCTGGGAGCGGAACAACGCGCTTTGGTCGTCGCCCCGGTCGGCGGAAGGCTCGTATCGGTCGACGTAACGGCTGGCGACAATGTTGCGGCGGGTGCCGCCCTGGCGCGCTTCGACTCCCCCGATCTCGATTATCGCTTGGCGCAAGCCGAACGCCTCGCCGCGCAATTACGCCTGCAAGCGGCCAACGCGCTTCAGGAAGCCGACGGCGCGGCCCGCGCGCAAATCCTACGCCGCGAACTCGACCGTGCGGAGGCCGAGCGTGTCGGGTTTGCCAGCGAGCGTGCAAGACTGACCGTGACGGCACCCTTCGCGGGCACGATCATGGAGATCGGCGATGCGCTAACTCCCGGCGAATGGGTACGGCCGGGCGAAGCCTTGGCGGTGCTCGCCGACATGTCGCATGTCGTGATCGACGCCTATGTCGCGGAGGCCGATCTCGCGCGGCTGACGGCGGATGCCTCCGCCTGGCTTGTGCTCGCCGATCCGCAAGCGCCGCGCATCAAAGCCCGCGTGGTGTCGATCGCCGATACGGCGACGAGGGCGCTGGCCGATGCCGAGCTCGCCTCCATCCATGGCGGACATATCGGCGTGCGGCCCGGCCCGCAGGAAACGCTGATCCCTGAAATGCCGGTCTATCGCGTGCGCTTGGCGCCCGAAGCGAGCGAATTGCCCCAACGCGTGGCGGTGGGTACGGCGTGGATCGACGTGGCGCCCGAAAGCATCCTGCGCCGCGTCTGGAACATCGTGCTGGGCGTGTTGATCCGCGAAAGCGGCTTCTAAAGCCGTTCGCGCACGGCGTAGAGCATCACCCCCGCCGCGACGGAAAGATTGAGCGATTCAACGCCCTCGCGCATCGGCAGCTTGACCAGCGTGCGGCAAGCGTCGCGCATCGCATCGCTCAAGCCGCTTTGCTCGGTGCCATTCACGATCAGCGTGGGCGACGCGTAAGCCGCTTCGCGATAGTCGACCGCACCTTGCAATGCCGTGCCAACCGAAACGCCGGGCCACGCGCGCACGAACGCAAGCGCTTCGTCCGGCTCGGCCG
>JAIUNH010000516.1 GCA_020161965.1 Pseudomonadota bacterium | reverse complement strand
TTCCGGTGACCGCGCGTGGCGATGGCGGCCCTCTCGATAATCCGACCGCGCGTTTGCAATTGCGGGCGCTGGAAATGCGGATCGACGAGGATCGCCTCGTGCTCAACGAAGGCAATTTTTTCGACAAATGGGGACGGCGCCTCAAAATCGAGGAAGAATGATGCGCCGATCCTTGCGCATCTTCGATACGGGCGTGCGCGGGTCGCGCTGGAACGTTGCAGCGAGTGCGGCCCTTTCTGAGAGCGGCGGCGAAGGCTTGCTGCGCTTCCATCGCTATGTGCCCTGCGTATTGCTTGGCAACGGTCAGAAATTCGCCGATGCCGCGCGCAACGGCCCGTGGGAGATCGCGCGCCGTGTGACCGGGGGCGGAGCGGTCTATATGGATCCCGGCATTCTCGCCTGGGATTTATTCGTCGATGGGCGCGACCCGAAAGCTTTCGCCGCGACCGTCGGCACTGCCATCGCCGCCGCCGTGACGCGGCTAGGGGCGTCAGCCGAATATGTTCCGCCCCATGACGTGCGCGTGGGTGGCGAGAAGATTTCGGGCTCCAGCGGCCTCGTTGCGGGTTCGCGGCTGATGCTGCAAGGCACGTTGGTCGCGACTCTCGATCGCGAGGCTTTCGCCAAAAGTCTGGTGATGCCCGGTCTGGTGCGCGTGGCGTCGCTATCGGCGTTTTTGGCGCCGTTGCCGCCGATGGACGCGATCATGGAAGCGGTCGCGGATGCGCTCTGCGCAGCTTTGGATCGCGAGGCGGCCCCCGGCGATCTGAGCGACGCCGAGAACGCGGCGATCGAGGCGGCGTATCGCGGCGAGATCGGTACGGATGCGTTCGTGTTCGGGACGGAGGCGTCATGCGCCGCCTCCTGATCGTGCTGATGAACACCGATCCGCGCAATCCGGAAGAACTGGGCGCGCCGTTCTATCACGCGTCCGTCGCCGCCGCGATGGACTACCCAGTCGATGTCGTCTGCACGGCGACCGCCGGCAAGCTGCTGTTGAAAGGCGTCGCCGAGAAACTGCGCACGCGGCCCGATGCGCCGCGCACGGTGCTCGATTGGATCCGCGAGGCGCATGGGCACGGCGTGAAGTTCTGGGCGTGCCCGGCCAATCTGGAGCTGTTCGGCGTCACCAAGGACGATCTGATCCCCGAATGCGCGGGCGTGATGGGGGCCGCCGCCATGATCGAGCAGATCATGGAAGGCGACGGGCGCGTATTGACGTATTAGGATCGCGCCATGGCGACGATCGACGGCATCGAGTATCCCGAACACCTCCATTACGACGTCGATAATCAGATCTGGTACGAGGATCTGGGCGACGGCACGCTGCGCGCCGGATTCACGCCGATTTCGATTTCGCTGGCGGGCGACGTGCTGGTCTTCACGCCCAAGCGCGTGGGCCGCGATTTCGAGAAGAACCGCTCCTTCGCCACGATCGAATGCGGCAAATGGGTGGGGGCGGCGCGCGCCGCGTTTCCCGGCATCGTCGTCGCGGCCAATCCCGAACTCGACAATCGGCCGAAATTCCTGAATCTCGACGCGTTCGGCAAAGGCTGGATGTTGATCGTCCGTCCGTCGATCGCGAATTGGCGTGACGGTCTCGTCACTGGCAAGGCTGTGCAGACGGCATTCAAGGATTGGGTCGACGCCGAGAGCTACAAGGATCGGACCGAAGGATGATGGCTGGCACCGACATCATCCGGCACGACATCGTCCTGGTCGGCGGCGGGCACGCGCATGTCCAGGTGATGACCGCCTTCGGCATGGACCGGCCGGCGGGCATGCGCCTGACGCTCGTCACCGATCGATTGCTCACGCCTTATTCGGGCATGCTGCCCGGTCATATCGCGGGCACGTATACCCATGACGAGACGCATATCGATTTGTGGCGCTTGGCGCGCGCCACGGGGACGCGATTGATCCATGCACCCGCGACCGGGATCGATCTCGCCGAGAAGCGTGTCGCCTTCGCCGATCGCCCGGCGTTGAGTTTCGACACGTTGTCGATCGATGTCGGCATCACGCCGGATGTGTCGAGCATTCAAGGTGCCGCCGAGTACGCCTTGCTGGTCAAGCCGATCTCGACTTTCCTGGAGAAATTCGAAGCGGCTTTGCGTGCCAATCCGCGCCCCAAGCGTTTCGCCATCGTTGGCGGCGGGGCGGCGGGGTTCGAGCTTGCCTGTGCGTTGAAGGCGCGGCTTGCCCGCGAGGGGATCGCGGACGCGCATGTGGCGTTGCTCAGCGGCGCCAAGTTGATGCCTACGCTCAATAGGGGCGTGCGTCTGCTCGCGCGCTTGGCGCTGCGTCGCTACGGGATCGAGTTCCATGGCGGCTTCCGTGCGGTCGAGGTGACGGCGCAAGGCGTAAGCGCCGAAGACGGGCGCTTTCACGAAGCGGATTTGGCGCTCGTTTCGACGGCGGCGCGTGCACCCGCTTGGCTCGCGAAGACGGGCCTCAAATTGGCGCCGGACGGGTCGCTCGCCATCGGCCCGACCTTGCAGGTCGAGGGCCGGGAGGACGTGTTCGCCGTCGGCGATTGCGCGACGCGGGTCGACGATCCGCGCGAAAAGGCGGGCGTATTCGCGGTTCGCCAAGGCCCGATTTTGGCGAAGAATCTCCGCGCGCGCGCGACCGGTGACGCGCTGGTGCCGCACAAGGCGCAGAAGGATTTTCTCGTTTTGCTCAATACCGGCGACGGCAAGGCGATCGCGGGGCGAGGGGCGTATTTCGCATGGGCGGGCGCCAAGCTGTGGCGCTGGAAGGATGCGATCGACCGGCGTTTCATGGCGATGTTCGCCGAATTCGGGCGCGATATGGCGCGGCCCGCGAGCGCCGAGGAGATCGCGTCGGGCAGTGCCATGCGCTGTGCGGGCTGTGCGGCCAAGATCGGGCCCGACCCGCTGTCGCGCGCCTTGTCGCGCCTGCCGGCTGCACCGGTCCCGCGCGACAAAATCCTGATCGGCTTGGGCGACGACGCGGCGGTGACAGAGATCGCCCCTGGTATCGCGCAGATCGAAACGATCGATCAGATCTC
>JAIUNH010000515.1 GCA_020161965.1 Pseudomonadota bacterium | reverse complement strand
ACGCCAATAGCTGCTATTCGCCCAAGCGCGCCATCGAAGTCGGCAAACTTCTCGAAGCCAACGGCATCGTGCATTTCGAGGAGCCCTGCCCTTATTGGGAACTCGAGCAGACGCGCGAGGTGCGCGAGGCGTTAGCCCTCGACGTAACCGGCGGCGAGCAGGATTGCTATCTGCCGCTATGGCGCCACATGATCGAGATGCGCGCGGTCGACGTGGTGCAGCCCGACGTCTGCTACATGGGCGGCATGATCCGCAGTTTGCGCGTCGCCAAAATGGCGCAGGCGGCGAGCCTGCCTTGCACGCCGCACAGCGCCAATCTGACGATGGTGACGATCTTCACCATGCATCTGCTGCGGGCCATTCCCAATGCCGGGCCCTATCTCGAATTCTCGATCGAGGCCGAGGATTACTACCCCTGGCAATACGGGCTGTTCCGCAAAGCGCCCTACGCCGTGAAAGACGGCAAGGTACACGTACCCGACGAGCCCGGCTGGGGTGTGGAAATCTCGCCCGCATGGCTGGAGAAATCGCGCTATCAAGTCAGCGCGGCGAAAAGTTGATGGGCCACGCCGCGCACGATCTGCGCGACGAAGCGCTGGCGACCGGCACGCTCGCCGGGTTGCCGGACGCGCATTTCATCGGTGGCGCGTGGGTTCGGCCCGCACGTGGTCGGACAATGGATAGCGTCGATCCCGGCAACGGCAAGGTCTTCGCACGCTTTGCGGCGGGCGATGCGGCGGATATCGACAACGCCGTTACGTCCGCACGCAAAGCGTTCAAGGGCGAATGGCGGCGAATGGTACCGGCCGCACGCGGCCGTATCCTCGCGCAGGCCGCCGCGATGTTGCGCGCGAATGTCGAGCGCTTTGCCATCGCCGAAACGCTCGACAGCGGCAAGCGCCTGATCGAAGCGCGTGGCGATGTTGCGGGTGCCGCGCGTGCTTTCGAATATTACGCGGGTGCCTGCGACAAGATGCAGGGTGACAACATCCCGCTCGGGCCCGATTACCTCGCCTATACGATGCTGGAACCTGTCGGTATCGCAGCGCAGATCGTGCCCTGGAACTATCCGATCTCGACGCTGGCGCGCGGTGTCGCGCCCGCCCTCGCTGCCGGAAATTGCGTCGTCGCTAAACCCGCCGAGCAAACGCCAATGACGGCATTGATGCTGGCCGAATTGCTGCACGCAGCCGGATTGCCGGCGGGCGTGTTCAACGTCGTGACCGGCACTGGCAAGGATGCGGGCGCGCCTTTGGTGGCGCATCCCGGCATCGACCACATCACCTTCACCGGTTCTGTCGCCACCGGCCAATCGGTGATGCGCGCGGCGGCCGCGAACGTCACGCGATTGGTGCTGGAACTGGGCGGCAAATCGCCGCTGATCGTGCTCGACGATGCCGATCTCGACGCCGCGGTCGAGGGCGTGCTGGGCGGCATCTACGAGAATGCCGGGCAGATCTGTTCGGCCGCGTCGCGCCTGATCGTCGGCCGGCGCGTCCATGCCGCGTTGCTGGAACGGCTGGTCGCGCGTGTCGCCAAAATGAAACTGGGGCATGGCTTACGCGACGCCGATATGGGTCCGCTGATCTCGCCCGAGCAACGCGCGCGCGTCGCCGGCTTCGTCGATCGCGCCAAGACGCGCGGCGTTTTGGTTGCTTGCGGCGGCCACGAATCAGCCGATCCGAAAACCGGGCAAGGCTGGTTCTACGAACCGACCATTCTGGACGCGCTGAAGCCGAACGACGAAGCGGTGACCGAGGAAATCTTCGGCCCCGTCCTGGCGGTGCAGATCGCCGATGATGCCGACCATGCCGTCGCCCTCGCCAACGGCACACGCTATGCGCTGGTCGCGGGCGTCTATACCCGCGACTTCGCGCGCGCCCATCGCTTGGCCGCCGCGATCGACGCGGGCCAAGTCTATATCAACGAGTATTTCGCCGGCGGCATCGAAACGCCGTTCGGCGGCAACCGGCACTCCGGCTTCGGCCGCGAGAAGGGCCTCGAAGCCTTGCGCAGCTACGCCAAGCTCAAAAGCGTCGCGGCGCGCATCGGATGAATGGTATGGCCATAAGTTGTAAGTGGCACTGTTCAGCCGACCAAATCACCGGCGAAACTGCAATCAATTCAAAAATGGGAGGCTTGCGATGAAAAACAGTGCGAAGCCGAAAATCACTCTCGCGGCGCTGCTGGGCGGTGCTGCCATGCTGCTGGCCGCCAACGGCGCATCGGCGCAAACGCTGACGGTCGTTTCGTTCGGCGGTTCCTACCAGGAAGGCCAAAGCAAGGCGCTGTTCCAGCCTGCTGCGAAGGCGCTGGGCATCACGGTGCGCGAGGAGACCTATACCTCGATCGCCGATCTGCGCTTGAAGGTCCGCGCCAACGCCGTGACCTGGGATGTGGTCGCCAGCGGTTCGGGCAGTGCGGCGCGCGCCGGCGCCGAAGGCATCCTCGAGAAGCTCGACTACAAAGTCATCGACACCAAGGATTTCTTGCCGGATCTCGCGGGCGAATATTGCGTGGGCGGCGACGTGTTCTCGACCGTGCTCGCCTGGAACACCAAGACCTACGGCAATAACGGCCCGCAAAGCTGGGCCGATTTCTGGGACGTCAAGAAGTTCCCCGGCAAGCGCTCCTACCGCAAGGGTGTGGCGGGCGCCCTGGAACCGGCACTGATGGCCGACGGCGTGCCCGCCGACAAGGTCTACGAAGTGCTTTCGTCGCCCGGCGGCGTCGACCGTGCGATCAAGAAGATCAAGGAACTGAAGCCGCATATCGCCGTGTGGTGGACTTCGGGCGCGCAACACGCGCAGCTGATGAAGGACGGCGAAGTCGACATGATCACCGGCTGGAACGGCCGCTTCGACGTGATTGCCAAGGACGGCGCGCAGGTCGCCTACACTTTCAACCAGGGTCTGGCCGACTACGATTGCTTCGCCGTGCCGAAGGGGGCGCCCAACCGCGAACTCGCCATGAAGTTCCTGGCCGAGATCAGCAAGCCGCAATATCAGGCCGAGTTCACGAAATACATCACCTACGGCCCGACTAACAAAAA
>JAIUNH010000514.1 GCA_020161965.1 Pseudomonadota bacterium | reverse complement strand
GAAGGACGATATCGAAGCGGATACGACGCTCGATTATCTCGCCGAGACGGCGCGTGCGGCCGGGATCGATGCGCGACGCATCGACCTCGACGAGATCGGCTGGGACGGCGAAAAATTCGTCGATCTCGACGGACAGACGATGCACAGCCTCGCCAAAATCTATCCCTGGGCGTGGCTGGCGCGCGACGAATTCGCCGCACATCTGGAAGTCGCCAACACGACCGTGCTGGAGCCCGCGTGGCGCATGCTGCCCGCCGACAAGCGCTTCCTGGCGCTGCTGTGGGAGATGTTTCCCGATCATCCCAATCTGCTGCCCGCGTCGCTCGAACCGCTCGCCGGCCCTTGCGTGGCGAAGCCCGCTTTGGGCCGCGACGGGCGCGGCGTCGCCTTCCACGCGAATGGCAGCTTAAAACCTGCGACAGGCGGCGATACGCAAAGCGCCGACGACGGCGAAGACGAAGGGCCGCTTGTCTGGCAAGAACTCGCCCCGACGGCGCAAATCGACGGGCGTTACCTGATGGCCGGCGTGTGGTGCGTGGCCTCGCAACCCTCGGGCCTGGGCTTGCGCGAAGCCGACGATCCGTTCGTCGGCGGGCTCGCCCGGTTCGTCCCCCATATCGCGGAGGAAGCGACATGATCTATTTGCAGACGATTCCCAATTTCCTGTTCTTCTTCGCCGCCGCGATCGCCTATGGCGCCGCGTATCTGTTCATCTACACGCGCATCACGCCGTGGTCGGAGCTTGAGCTGATCCGCAAGGGCAACGACGCCGCGGCGATCAGCTTGGCCGGCGCCGCACTCGGCTTCGCGATCCCGCTGGCGGCGGCGACGGCCAACAGCCTCAACCTCATCGACATGGCCGTGTGGGGCTTTGTCGCGATGGTGATCCAGCTTGGCGTGTTCTTCGTCGCGCGCTGGGCCAAGCCCGGCCTTGCCGCCGATATCGAAGCGGGCAAGACCGCGACCAGCGTGTCCTACGCCGCCTTCGCGCTGGGCGTGGGCCTGCTCAACGCCGCCTGCATGAGCTGAGCGGCGCGCCGCCGCTCAATACTGGTATTCGCGATAGAGCGGATCGACGGTGCCGTTCCAGGCGCCGTTATAGCGGTCGAGCATGCGCTCGGCGCGAGTCTTGCCGCTCGCCACGATCTCGGCCAGCGGTTCCAGGAAATGGCTTTCGTTGGAATCGCCCATGCGGTTCATCCGCGCACGCGCGTTGAGACCTTTGCGCGCCACGTCGACGACTTGGCGTGCCACATCCAGCACCGTGCCTTTGCGGAACGACGTGTGGAGCGCCATGCGCGGCACATCGCGGCGTAAGGCCAGCATTTCCGGCACCGTCCAGTCTTTGACGATTTCGGCGGCGGCATCCAGCGCCGTCGAATCGTAAAGCAGCCCGACCCACAAGGCGGGCAGCGCGCAAAGATGCTTCCACGGGCCGCCATCGGCGCCGCGCATCTCGATATATTTCTTCAGCCGCACTTCCGGGAACGCGGTCGTCACGTGATCGGCCCAATCGCCGGTGCGCGCGAAATCGCCGACCTGATCCTTGAATTTGCCCGCCATGAAATCGCCGAACGATTTTCCGGCGAGGTCGGTATAGCGCCCGTCGCGATAGGCGAAATACATCGGCACGCCGAGCATGTAATCGGCGTAGCGTTCGTAGCCCATGCCGTCTTCGAACACGAATGCCGGCATCCCGCAGCGATCGGGATCGGTGTCGGTCCAGGTGTGGCTGCGATAGGAAAGGAAGCCGTTGGGCTTGCCTTCGACGAAGGGCGAGGACGCGAACATCGCCGTCGCGATCGGCTGTAACGCGAGGGACACGCGGAACTTGCGCACCATGTCCGCTTCGCTGGCGAAGTCGAGATTGACCTGCACGGTACAGGTGCGCGCCATCATGTCGAGACCGAGATTGCCCTTGGTCGGCATGTAGCGGCGCATGATGTCGGTGCGGCCCTTGGGCATCCAGTGCATCTCGGCGCGGGTCCCCTTCGGCACGAAGCCCACGCCGAGCAAGCCGACACCAAGTTCCTCGCCCACCGTCTTGCATTCGGCGAGATGCTTGTTCGTCTCGTCGCAAGTCTGATGGATGTTTTCGAGCGGCGCGCCCGACAATTCGAATTGCCCGCCGGGTTCGAGCGTCACCGAACAACCGTCGCGCAATAGCGCCACCGGCTTGCCGTTCTCCTCGACGCGGCTCCAACCGAAACGCTCCAAGCCTTCGAGCATGCCGCGCACGCTCGCCTTATCGCCCTCATAGGGCAACGGGCGCAGATCGTCCTGCCGGAACAAAAATTTCTCGTGTTCCGTGCCGATGCGCCAATCCGCCTTCGGCTTGGCGCCCGACGCGAAATACTCGACGAGCTGGCGCTTGTTCTCCAGAACTTCGCCGCGCGAGGTGGGCGGTGCCGACATCGAAACCTCTCTACTGAACGCTAGAACGCGCGGGGCGCTTGGCGCGCGCGCGGGGAAGCCAATTGGAACGCGGCCAGGGCGGCGAGGGCGGCGGTATCCGCGCGCAGGATCGTCGGCCCCAGCCCGACCCCCGTAACAAGGGGATGCGCGGCCAGCATTTCAAGTTCCGCCGGCGCGAAGCCGCCCTCCGGCCCCACCATAATCGCCCAGTTCGCGGCGAAATCGAGACCGGTCAGCACCTGGGCGAGCGGTATGGACGTGCCCGCCTCCGCGCACAACAGAATTCGCCGGTCGCGCGGCCAATTCGCGAGTTTCTCGCGCAGGGTTACGGGTGCTGCGATCGCGGGCGGGTCGATGCGCTCGCATTGCTCGGCCGCCGAAACCGCGATCGCATCGAGCCGCGCCACGTTCACGCGCTCGACATTCGTGCGTTCGGTCACGATGGGATGAATGGCGCTCACGCCAAGCTCGACGGCTTTCTCGACCAGCGTATCGAGCGGGGCACGCTTGATCGCGGCCGCGACGAGCCACGGCCCCGTATCGCGGCCCGCTTCGCGCAATCTTGAATCGAGCCGTGCGACACCGCGCGATTTGGAAAGCTCGACCAGCGTGGCGGCGAACTCACCCGATTCGGCGTTGAAGAGTTGCACCGCATC
>JAIUNH010000513.1 GCA_020161965.1 Pseudomonadota bacterium | reverse complement strand
CGACACCGATCCGCATGTCGAACTTGCGAAGTTGCGCAAGGAACTGGCGCGCGAGCGCGAATTGCTGCGCGCCGTGCTCGACAATATGGACGAAGGCGTCGTCGTGTCGGATGCGGGCTTCAACGTCGTCGCCTATAATCAGCGCTTCCTCGATTTCTACGCCGTTCCCGAAGAGCTTCTCGCCGGGCCCGATCCGCGCAAGGCGCTGACGCGCTTCATGGTGGCGCGCGGCGCCCTCGACGTGCAGGCCGCGTTCCGCAATTGGCGCGCGGGCGAAAGCAAATCCTCGTTCGAAGTGACGCGCCCCGACGGGCGAACGCTGGAGGTCCACTCCAACCCGATGCCCGAAGGCGGGTTCGTGTCGACCTATGTCGACGTGACCGACCGCAAGCATTTCGAGCGCGACTTGCTGCTGATGGGCCAACGCGCCGAAGCGGCGAACGAGGCGAAGTCGCGCTTCCTCGCCTCGATGAGTCACGAAATCCGCACGCCGATGAACGGCGTGTTGGCGATGCTCGAACTGCTCGGTCAGACCGATCTCGATAGCGAGCAATTTTCGATGGTCGAGGTGGTGCGCGACAGCGCGTCCTCGCTGCTCAAGATCATCGACGATATTCTCGACTTCTCGAAAATCGAAGCGGGCAAGCTCGATCTCGAAAGCGTGGATATGTCGCTTGCGTCGATCGTGGAAGGTGTGGCCGAAACCTTGATCCCGCAAGCGCGGCGCAAGGATCTGGCGCTGACGACCTTCATCGATCCCGCGATCCCGCGCGCGGTGAAGGGCGATCCCGTACGCCTGCGCCAGGTTCTGTTCAACCTGGCGGGCAACGCCATCAAATTCACCGAGGCGGGCGAAGTCTTCATCGCGGTCGAAGCCGTGGCGGGCGCACCACCCGGCACGATCCGCATCGGCGTGCGCGATACCGGGATCGGTTTGTCGCCCGAAGCGCAGACGCGGCTGTTCCAGCCTTTCAGCCAAGCCGATAGTTCGACCACGCGGCGCTTCGGGGGTACAGGGCTGGGGCTTTCGATTTCGATGCGCATCGTCGAATTGATGGGCGGGCGGATCGAAGTCGAGAGCACGGAAGGTGTGGGCTCGGTCTTCCATTTCCAGATCGCCTTGCCGCCGGGGCGCGAAATGCCGCCGCTGCCCGACCTTACGGACAAGCGCGTGCTGGTGGTCGAAGACAATCGCTCGATGCGCGAAGCCTTCGCGATGTATTTGCGCGCCGCCGGTGCGATGGTCGAAACGATCGCGGCGGGCAAGCCCGCCTTGACGGCGATGGAAAAAGCGGTTCGCGACGGCAAGCCTTTCGACGCCGCCCTGATCGATTTCCGCCTGCCGGATATCGACGGCATCGTGCTGGGCGAAGCGATCCGCGGCACGCCCGAGCTTTACGAAACGCGCCTCGTGCTCGCGACCGCGTTCGACGAAAGCGGCCATCGCAAACGCGCGCTGGAGCGCGGGTTCGACGCGTATCTGTTGAAGCCGGTGCGCCGTGAATCGCTGCTGCGGGCCCTCGCCAATCAATTCGGGCCGGTGCGCAAATCCGCCCCCGCCGGCGCCATCATGACGGCACCGGGGGCGCGCATCCTGGTGGCGGAGGACAATCCGACCAATCGCGCGGTCGTGCAGCGCCAATTGGTGCGGTTGGGCTATCGCGCCGAGCTGGTGCCCGACGGCAAGCAGGCGTTCGATCTGTGGCGCGAAGGGCGCTTCGACGCGATCCTGACCGACGTGCATATGCCGAGCATGGACGGGTTCGAATTGGCGCAGGCCGTGCGCGCGGCGGAAGCGGGCCAGGGTCGGCGCATTCCGATCGTGGCGCTTTCCGCCGCCGCGATGACGGGCGAGGCGGAGCGCTGCCTTGCCGCCGGGATGGACGAATTCGTCGTCAAGCCCGCCACACTCGGCATGCTGGGGTCGGCGCTGGCGCGCGCCATGGGCATCGCCGATACGTCGGGCTTGGTCGAAGACGACGTGCCCGCCGAGACGGGGCCCTTGCGCGACGTCGATCTCGACGTGTTACGCAAGCTTTACGGCGCGCAGCGCGGCGAGATGGCCGAAGTGATCGAGATGTTCCTCGATAACGCCGCGCGCCAGATCGCCACGATCGACGAACGCATGCGCGCGGGTGACGCGTCGCACGCGCAAGACGTGGCGCATGCGTTGAAAGGCGCTTCGCATTCGGTCGGCGCGCATGCGCTGGGCGAGGCGGCGTCGAAATTGGAATTGGAATTGCGCACGGGCGGCGCCAAGCCGGGCTCGGCCGAAACTTTGCGCGTCAAACTCGAAGCGGCGCGGCCCGTGTTGATGCGGGCCACGGAAGGACAGTGATGGCGGACGAGCTTCCTTACGCCAAATACGGCGTGCTGGTGATCGACGATTCTCCGGTCGTGCGCGCGATGGTCTCGCGCATGCTCGACCAGCTCGGCTTCGGCCGCGTGCAGGCGGAAGCCGATGGATCGGCGGCGCTGACCTATCTCGAGACGGCCGACCCCGCGCCGAATTTGATCGTCTGCGATATCGGCATGAAGCCGATGGACGGGATGAAATTCGTCGAAACGCTGCGCGCCTTGCCCGCCGTGCGGTTGGCGCGCTTGCCGGTGATCTTCCTGACCGCGACGGCGACGGATGAACTTGTGCGCCGGGCGCGCGAACTCAACGCCAACGGCTATATCGTCAAGCCGGTGACGCCCGAAGTGCTGGCGCTGCGGGTCGAGCGCGCGCTGGCCTAACTAAGCGACGATATCGAATTTGTGCTTGTTCGCCGGTTTGCGGCCGCGTTTCGCTTTGGCGCCCACCGCATTGGCGTCGTTATCGACGCTCTCGCCGGTCGAGGCGCCGTCGCGCGAGGCTTTGGAACCGCCGGCGCTCGCACCTTGGCGCACCCCTTTGGCGGTCTGGGCATTGGCCGTTTGGGCGCCGGTCTGCATCGCGGCGAGCTGTTGCTGCTGCGCGTTCGGGGTGTGGATTTGCGCTGGCGTCACCGCCAGCGGCGCGGAGATCGGCAAAACCGGCATAAACGCAATGTAACACGACTTGCGGCGTCGCGTCAGTTTCGGCTTCTA
>JAIUNH010000001.1 GCA_020161965.1 Pseudomonadota bacterium | reverse complement strand
TTCCTGCGCGCGCGCTACGGATTCACGGATGCGCAAATCCGTCCCTACACGTTCCAGATGGGCCCGTGGCTGATCGACAAGAACGCGATCCAGCAAGGCTTCGTATCGAGCGAGCCGTTCAAGGTGAAGACGGAAGGCAATGTCGATCCGAAGATCTTCCTGTTCGCCGATTTCGGCTATCTCTCCTACTCGTCGCTGATCGTCTTCCCGACGAAGTACATCAAGGAAAAGCCGAAGAACGTGCAGTGCTTCGTCGACGGCACGATCGACGGCTGGATCGATTACCTGAAGGATCCGACCGCCGGAAACGCGCTGATCCAGAAGGACAACCCCGACAACACGCCCGAATTGATGGCCTTCGCCGTCGAGACGATGAAGAAATACGAGCTGATCGTGAACGACGACGCCAAGAAATTTGGCATCGGCGCGATCACCGAAGAGCGCTTCAAGGGCCATTTCGAGATGATGCGCGATCAGGGCCTGTACAAGCCCGATTTCGACTGGCGTTCGGGCTTCACGCTGGACTTCATCAACAAGCGCCGCGGCCTCTAAGCCGCGGACACGAAGATCGGGAGCGATCCTCATGCTGAACACCAAGCAACCGGTGCTGCGCCGTTTCTGGTACCCCGTCGCGCGCGCGACGGATGTGACGGAAGACAAACCCTTCGGGTTTACGCTGCTGGGACAGAATATCGTCCTGTGGCGTCAAGCCGACGGCGGCATCGCCTGCATCGAGGATCGCTGCCCGCATCGCTCGGCCAAGCTCTCGCTCGGCTTCCTGCAGGACGGCAACGTCGTCTGCGGTTATCACGGCTGGACCTTCGAGGGCTCGGGTAAATGCGTGCGCATTCCCCAGCGCGAAAACCCGACCGCGACCGGCAAGATGCGCATCGGCGGCTATCAGGCCGCCGAACGTTACGGCCATATTTGGGTCGTGCTCGGCGAACCGCTGGCCGAATTGCCGCATATCCCTGAGGCCGACGAGCCGGGCCTGCGCCATATCGACCAGTTCTATGAATCCTGGAAGATCGGCGCCTTGCGTTTGATGGAGAATTCCTTCGACAACGCGCATGTCGCCTTCACGCATCGCAAGACCTTCGGCGAAGCGTCGGAACCGATCCCCGCGAAGAACGAGATCGAGGAATTCGATTACGGCTTCCATCTGCGCGCCGAAATTCCCGTGAAGATCCGCGGAGATCTCGCGTCGAAGGTGCTCAGCGCCACGCCGGGCGACACGGTGCGCCGGGTCAAGAACACTTGGTTCATGCCGTTCGTGCGGCGCCTCGGCATCACGTATCCGAACGGCCTGCGCCACACGATCATCACGGCGGCGACGCCGATGACCGACGACATGACCATGCTCGTCCAATGGTGCTATCGCTCGGATACCGAGGAACAAGCCCCCGCCAAGGACGTCAACGCCTTCGACCGCGCGGTGACGCTGGAGGATAAGGTGATCCTCGAATCCTGCGATCCCGATGTGCCGCTCGACGATCGATTCGAACAGCATATGCCGTCGGACAAGCCCGGCCTCGTGATGCGCCGCAAGCTGCGCGAGCTTCTCGCCACTCATGGCGAAACCGAAGCCACGCGCCATACGCGTCCCGCGCAAGCGGCGGAGTAACGCGCATGCTGCCCACCCGCCAGCCGATCCTGCGCCGCTTCTGGTACCCGGTATTCCGGGCTTCGCATCTCGACGATGGGCAGAAGCCCTTCCGCTTGCTGGGCGAGGATATCGTCGTGTGGCGCAAACCCGACGGCACGCTCGCCGCCATCGCCGATCGCTGCCCGCATCGTTCGGCTAAGCTCTCGCTCGGCTATCTCGACGAGACGGGCAGTCTCGTCTGCGGCTATCACGGCTGGACGTTCGATTGCTCGGGCAAATGCGTGCGCATTCCCCAGCGCGAGAACCCGACCGCGACGGGCAAGATCGCTGTCGACGGCTATCGCGTCGCCGAACGCTACGGCCATATTTGGGTGGCGCTGGGCGAACCGTTGACGCCCTTACCCGAAATCCCCGAAGCGAACGAGGCGGGCTTCCGCCGCGTCGATCAGTTCTACGAGGAATGGAAGATCGGCGCGCTGCGCCTGATGGAGAATTCCTTCGACGTGGCGCACCCCGCCTTCGTCCATCGCGGCACGTTCGGCAGCACGTCAAGGCCTTTGCCCGAACAAATGCCCATCGTCACCGAACACGCCAACGGCTTCGACTATTACGTCGAAAGCGAAGTCGACGTGCGCGGCGACGATTCCGCCGACGCGCTGAAGATCGCCGAGGGCACGACCACGCGAAAGCGCACGAATACCTGGTTCATGCCCTTCGCGCGGCGTTTGGGCATCACCTATCCCAACGGTCTGCGCCACACGATCGTCACCGCGGCGACGCCGATGGAAGATGCGCGCACGATGGTGATTCAGTTTTGCTTCCGCAACGATACGGAAGCGGACGTCTCGACCGAGCAGGTCATCGCCTTCGACCGCAAGATCGTCGACGAGGACAAGTTGGTCCTGGAAGGCTGCAGCCCGGACGTGCCGCTCGCGGTCGTCGATGGCGAGGAATTCCACATGCCGTCGGACAAGCCGGGCTTGGTCATGCGCCGGCGTTTGCGCGAATTGCTGGAAGCGCATGGCGAAACGGAATCGCGCGCGGTGCCGGCGTGATCGGCGCGGTCTGGTCGAAGCATTCGCGCTGGGTTCTGCCGGTCGCGGCCGGGATCGCCTTTCTCGCCTTCTGGGAATGGTCGGTCGCGGCGTGGAAGATTCCCAAATTCGTGTTGCCCGCCCCCAGCCTAATCGCAATGGCGTTCTGGAACGACGGGCCGTCGTTGCTCGGCTCGCTGTGGTTCACCACGCGTGTCACGGTCGTCGCGTTCCTTGCGGCCGTCGTCACCGGTATGACCTTAGGCGTGTTGTTCACGCTCAACCGCACGATCGAGCGCACGCTGTGGCCCTATGCGGTCGTGTTGCAGGTCACACCTGTTGTCGCTATTGCCCCCCTCATCATCATCTGGATCGGGCTCGACCGGCTGTGGCTCGCGCTCTTGATCCTCGCCTGGATCGTCGCGTTCTTTCCGATCCTGTCGAACACCACGATCGGGCTTAGCTCCGCCGATCACGGGCTTAAAAACCTCTTCGATCTCTACGGCGCCTCGGGCTGGAAGAAGTTCCGCTATCTCCAGCTTCCTTCGGCGCTGCCTTACATCTTGGGTGGCGTGCGTGTCTCCAGCGGTCTCGCCTTGATCGGCGCGGTCGTGGCGGAGTTCGCGGCCGGTTCGGGTTCGGCCACGGGCCTTGCCTGGCGCATCATCGAAAGCGGCAACATGCTGAACGTGCCGCGCATGTTCGCTGCCCTGTTGATGCTCTCGGCCTTCGGCATCGTGCTGTTCTACGCCACGATGTGGCTGCAATGGGCGCTGCTGCATCGCTGGCACGAGAGCGAAGTGAAACGCGAGAATTGATCGATATGACAACATCCCCCCGCCTGCCGCGCCGCTGGTGGCGCGACATGACCACGGCCGAATTCGCGCGCCTGCCGAAGGACACGATCGCGGTACTGCCGGTTGCGGCCATCGAGCAACACGGGCCGCATCTGCCGGTCTATGTCGATGCGTGCCTCAACGAAGCCGTCGTTGCGCGCGCGGTCGAGACCATGCCTGCCGAATTGCCGGTGACCGTTCTGCCCGCCATGCCGGTCGGCAAGTCGAACGAGCATCTCGCCTTTCCGGGCACGTTGTCGTTCTCGGCCGAAACGCTGATCCGGATGTGGACGGAACTGGGCGAATGCGTGCATCGCGCCGGAATCCGCAAGCTCGTCATCGTCAACTCACATGGCGGCCAGCCGCAGGTGCTGGATATCGTGGCGCGCGATCTGCGCGTGCGCCTCGACATGTTCGTCGTCACTTGCGCGACGTTCTCCTTCGGCGTGCCCGACGGGCTGTTCCCCGAACTCGAACTCACCCACGGCATCCATGGCGGCTCGGTCGAAACCTCGATGATGCTCGCGAGCCGTCCGGACCTCGTGCAGATGGAACACGCGGCGGATTTCGTGTCGATCTCCGTCGCCATGGAAAAGGAATACGAATTCCTGATGCCCGAAGGGCGCATCGGCTTCGGTTGGCAGACGCAAGATCTGAATCCGGCGGGCGCTTGCGGCAACGCGGCCGATGCCGATGCCGCACGCGGCAAGGCGTGTATCGATCACGCCGCCGCCGGTTTCAATCGCCTGCTCGCGGAAGTACATCGCTATCCGCTCACGAACCTCAAGAAGTACGGCGCATGACCATGGCCGACGGCTCCGTCCCCGCCCGCCCGCTCGTCCGGCTCAAGGGAATTCGCAAGGTCTTCTCCAACGGCACCGAAGCGATCCGCGGGCTCGATCTCGACATTCATCCCGGCGAGTTCATTTCGCTGCTCGGCCCTTCGGGCTGCGGCAAGTCGACGGCGTTGCGCATGATCGCGGGGTTGGGCGAAGCCAGCGAAGGCGAGATCGAATGGCCGACGGCGATGTACGATTCCGCGGGCAAGCCCGAGCGTGAAATCGGCTTCGTGTTCCAAGAGCCGACCTTGATGCCCTGGGCGACGGTGTTCGACAATGTCGCTCTGCCCTTCACGCTGAAAGATCGGCCGAAAGGGGAAGTGCCTGACCGCGTCGCCGAGGCGCTGAAGATGGTCGGGCTGGAGCGCTTCGCGAAATCCTACCCGCGCGAATTGTCGGGCGGCATGAAGATGCGCGTGTCAATCGCGCGCGCGCTCGTCATGCGACCCAAAGTGCTGCTGATGGACGAGCCCTTCGCGGCGCTGGACGAAATAACGCGCTTCAAGCTCAACAACGATCTGCTCGATCTATGGAACAAGCAACGCTGGACCGTCGTGTTCGTCACCCACTCGGTCTATGAAAGCGTCTATCTCTCCACGCGGATCGTCGTCATGGCCGCGCGCCCGGGCCGCATCGTCGGCGAGCTTGGCGTCGATGCGGGCTATCCGCGCGGAACGGCGTTCCGCACCTCGCAGCCTTATAACGACGCGTGCCGGCGCGTGTCGGAGCTACTCGACGACGCCATGGCCGCCAATCCGGCGGGTGTCGACGAGCACTGAAAATTAGAAATTCCGCGCGGGATCCTGCGTCGGTCCGATGCGGCCAATGCCGGGGAGTTTGACGCCCATTCCCAGCGGATCGATGCCGAAGGTGAGCCCCGCGACATTAAGTTCGACGCCTTCCTCGGCGGCCACGACGAGGCCGAGCAAGCCGAACAGCGAGAATTGCACGCCCGTCCCCGACAGCGCCGGGGCGGCGAGCGTCATGCCGCCGAGATAATCCTTGCCGATCGCCGTGGGCGGCAGATCGAGGCGAAGCTCCGGCACGGCGCGCGCGACCATCGCCGTGAACGTGTTCGAGTTCGGCCCCGGCCACAGACCGTACTCGTTGCGATAGGGATAGGCCTGGGCCGCCGCGACCGCGCGTGCGATCGCTTCCTGCGTGCCCGGTCCTTCCAGATGCGCGTAGAGCTCGGGCTCGGCGCCGAACCAGCGTCGGTCCGGTGCCCCTTGCGACACGGCCAGCCCATCGCCGCCCCAGCGCGAGCGCCAGCCGACGATCTCGTAGGTCGTCCACGTCGCGGCATTCTCCGGCTTCACGGAAACCCAAGTGTGAACGCCAAACGCCCCGCGCCAGCCGCGCGTGCGCGCGCCATAGACACGGATCATCGCCTGGCGCGCCACGGCCGGATCGGGCGCCAGCCCCATCGCCTCGCGGCTTGCGCGCCGCCAATCGTTGTTGTCGGACGCGCGCGACAGGGCGGTGATGCCGGGTCCGGCGAGCAGCACAGCCAAAACGAGCAAAATGGTGCGGAGAATGCGGAGGGGGCGCATGCGGATCATCCTACCCCGAACTTCGTACAAAACGCATCATTGTGCGTTCGTCCGCCTTGACTCCCCATCCGGTCCTGCACAAACTGGAACTACGTTCCGATTCATGAACAGGAACGACTAGGGGAGATTGGTTTGGCGGGCACCCGCAAATCGGTGGGCGACAAGACGGCCGGCGGCAAATCCGCCGCGCGCCGCACGCTCGATATTCTCGATCTGCTCGCGGCCAATCCCGGCGGGCTGTCGATCACCGATATCGGCGACCGTTTGAAGCTGCCGAAAAGTGCCGTGCATCGCCTGCTGGCGATGCTGATCGAAAAAGGCTTCGTCCAACAGGCAGCGACCTCCGCCGATTACGAACTCACGATGAAACTCGGCCTGATGGGCTTGCGGCAATTCGCAGGGCTTGGCATCAGCGACGTGGCGCAGCCGATCCTCGACAAGCTCGCGCGCGACAGCGGCGAACTCGCGCGCCTCACCATCGTCGATAACGAACGCCTGATCTGGGTCGCGAAGGCCCAGGGTGCGCGCTACGGCCTGCGCTACGATCCCGACACCGGGTTCCTCGCCGCGTTGCATCCGACCGCCGTGGGCGCCATCTGGCTATCGACGCTGCCCGAGAAAGACGCGGTGCGCATTGTCACCGCCGCCGGCTTCCCGCGCGCCGCCTTGTTCGGGCCGAACGTCGTGCGCACCGTCGACGCCCTCAAAGCGAAACTGCGCGAGACCCGTACGCGTGGCTACGGTTTGGCGCTGGAGGAAGCGGAGCTTGGCACGGCGGCCGTCGCGGTCACGTTCCGCGTTTCGCCGCAAGCGGAAGCACCCGTTGCGGGCACGTTGAGCCTTGCCGGCCCCATCAGCCGCTTCCCGGCCGAGCGGCGCGCCGAATTCGCGCGCACCCTTGCCGCCGCCGCCCACGAACTTTCCGCCATTTGGCCCTTGCGCGCCGGCCTTGTCGGCCGCTCGCCCGCCGCCCTTCCGCCGGAGCTTGCCAATGCCGTCTGACGCCGCCACGAAACCGACCTATGCCGGTCCGCTGCCCTTCGCCGAGGCGTTGAGCAAACTCGCGCTCGTTTCCGGCGACGCGCCGTTCACCCGCGACGGTCCGCGTGCCGACGTGGAGTATCGCGATCTGGGCTTGGCCGCCGCCAGCGGCGGCAAGATCGGTGCGAAGCATATCCGCGCGATCAAGCCGTTCCCGGGCGAAACCGGCTGGCACTGGCACGACATGACCGGCCACTTCGTGTTCGTCATGAAAGGCTGGATCGAATTCGGCTATCGCGGCCGCGAAGGCAAGATCACCGTGCGCGCAGGCGATTGCCTGTCGCAGCCTGCCGGCGTGGCGCATAACGTGCTGGCGCGTTCGGACGATCTCGAACTCATCGAGATCAACACGCCCGCCGAATTCGGCACGTTTGATTTGCCGAAGACGGAGGCGACATGACCGCCCTGCTCGATTGGACGAAGCGGCGTGCCGGGCCGCTGATCGTTTTCGCGATCCTGCTGCTGCTGTGGGAATTCGGCGTGAAGCTGTTCGGCATCAAGGAATATCTGCTGCCGCCGCCGACCAAGGTTTGGGTCGAATTCCTGAAACGTGCACCCGCCGTGATGGATGCGGCTTACGTCACCTCGCGCCAATTGCTCGCGGGCTATCTGCTGTCGATCGTGGTCAGCGTGCCGCTGGCGTTGGTCGTCGCGCGCAGCCGCTTCGTCGAGCAATCGATCTATCCGGTCGTGGTCTTCCTGCAGATCATCCCGAAGATCGCGATTGCCCCGCTATTCATCATTTGGCTGGGCTTCGGTTTCGCGCCGAAGGTCATCATCGTTTTCCTGCTGTGCTTCTTCCCGATCGTCGTGGCAAGCGTCGCGGGCTTCAAATCGGTCGATCCCGAAATCGCCGATTTCGCGCGCACCACGGGCGCTTCGGAATGGAAACTGTTCCGCACGATCCAATTGCCGCAAGCGCTGCCCGACATCTTCACCGGGTTGAAGGTCGGGGCCGCATTGTCGGCCACGGCCGCGATCGTTGCCGAGTTCGTCGCCGCCGATCGGGGCCTCGGCTATCTGCTGCTCCAATATAACGGGCAGTTCGAAACGGCGATGGTCTTCGCGATCATCATCATCCTCAGCGTCATCGGCCTCGTCGTCTACTACGCCGTCGAATTGATCGAACGGCTCGCCATCCCCTGGCACGTCTCGCAACGGCCCGCGGGCGTGACCGGCGCTTGAATACGAAAACAACGGCCAACCAACGAACAAAACAAATGGGAGAAAACGCCATGAAAATCACACGCCGCAAATTCGGCATGGGCGCATTGGCCCTCGCCGCCGCACCGTTCTCGCCTGCCATCGCGCAGGCACGCGACGCGGTCTCGCTGCGCTTCAACTGGTATCTCGGCGGGTTGCACGTGCCGTACTACTACGGCCGCGAGATTGGCGCGTTCCGCGACGCCGGAATCGACATCACGCTGAACGAAGGCCGCGGCTCGGCCAACACGGTACAGGTCGTCGCCGCCGGGTCCGACACGTTCGGCATGGCGGATTCCTCCAGCCTGATCGGCCTTGCCGCGCGCGGGGCGGAGATCAAGTCGGTCATGTCGCTGCTGAACTCGACCGGCTTCTCGGTCGTGTCGCTCGCCTCGGCCGGAATCCGTACGCCCAAGGATCTGGAAGGCAAGTCGCTGGCCGTGTCGCCGGGCGATCCGCTGGGCCAGTTGTTCCGCGCCCTCGCCGCGCACAACAAGCTGGATATGAGCAAGATCCGCTTCGTCCAGGTCGATCCGGCGGCCAAGGTCGCGGCGGTGCTGGAAAAGCGCGCCGACGCGTTGCTCGGCGGTGCCGACGATCAGTTCTTCCTGATCAAGTATCAGGGCCAGGAACCGCATGCGCTGCGCTATGCCGATCACGGCGCCAATATCGTCGGCATGACGATCCTGACGCAGCTTTCCACGATCCGCGACAAGCCCGACATGGTCCGCCGCTTCGTGCGCGCCAGCGTGCGTTCGTGGGAGGAATCGAAGAAGAACCCAAAAGCGGCCGTGGACGCCGCCCTGAAGGTCAAGCCCGACCTCAACGCGGCCTCGACCCTCGATCAGATGCTGGTCGATTTCGAATTGCTGGATTCGGCGAATTCGAAGGGCCGCATCGGCTTCGGCGCGCAGAAGGATTGGGAACAGACGCTGGATCTGCTGAAGCAGTATCGCGAATTGCAGACGAACCAGCCCTGGACCGCGTTCCACACCAACGAGTTCATGCCGAGTGCGTAACGAAATCGACAAAGTCGGTTCGTCCGTCGATATCGCGGGCGTGGCGCATGTCTTCCAGCGTGGAGACATGGTCACGCACGCGATCGAACATGTCGACCTGACGATCGCGGCGGGAGAATTCGTCGCGATCGTCGGGCCGTCGGGCTGCGGCAAAAGCACGTTGCTGCGCATCGTCGCTGGGCTGCTGCGCAACTCCTCGGGAAACGTGAAGGTGGCGGGCCGCGACGTGACCGGCCCGCAGACCGAAATCGGCATCGTGTTCCAAGCGCCCGTCCTGCTCGACTGGCGCAACGTGCTGGACAACGTTCTCGTCCAGCTCGAGTTGCGCGGGCTCGATCCCGCCAAATATCGCGACGAAGCGCTACGGCTGCTCGGCAAGGTCGGGTTGGGCGACTTCACCGACCGCATGCCGCGCGAATTGTCGGGCGGCATGCGCCAGCGCTGCGCCATCGTGCGCGGTCTGATCCATGACCCGCCGCTGCTGCTGATGGACGAGCCGTTCGGCGCGTTGGACGCGCTGACGCGCGAACAGATGCGCATCGATCTCGAAAAATTGTGGCTCGACCGGCGCCATACGACGCTGTTCGTGACGCACGGGATTTCGGAGGCCGTGGCTTTGGCCGATCGCGTGATCGTCATGACGCCGCGCCCCGGCAAGATCGACCGCATCATCGACATCGACCTGCCGCGCCCCCGCAACAAGGAAGTCATCGCCAGCGCGAAATTCTCGGAATATTGCGAAGAAATCACCGAGTGCTTCATGCGCCGCGGCGTCATCCAATATTGAGGCAAGCATCATGCTCCCCCGGCCCTTCTCCGGCCTGATCGCGGCCCCCTTCCTGCCGATGAAAGACGACCAGTCGATCGATTGGGCGACCCTCGAACGCTACATGGATTGGATCGCGGGCCAAAAACCCGACGCGATCGTCATGAACATGGATGCGTCCGAAGTCGTCTCGCTCGACGACAACGAAATCTACGAAGTCGCGCGCGTC
This sequence comes from Pseudomonadota bacterium, assembly GCA_020161965.1. GTDB lineage: Bacteria > Pseudomonadota > Alphaproteobacteria > CACIAM-22H2 > CACIAM-22H2 > Tagaea. The sequence continues at coordinate 17,045 of JAIUNH010000001.1, read as the reverse complement.
TGTTCGCGGGCCATCGCCAAGCGCGTGCCGTTCCTGTCGGGGGCCGGCGGCGGTTCGACAAAGGCGGCAGCCGCGAAAGCCGAGAAGCTCGCCAAGAACGGCGCCGAGGGCTTCGCGGTGTTCCCGGCCTTCCCGACTTTCTCGGGCGCGCCCGTCCCCGCCGACATGATCGTGCGCTATCACCGCGCGATCGCCGACGCGGCCGGCCTGCCGATCATCTGCTTCCAATTCCCCAAAGGCTGGGGCCCGGACTACACGCCGGATATTCTGCAGGCGATGGCGGAAATCCCGCAACTGATCGCGATGAAGGAATCCTCCTTCGACGCGACGCAAACGCTCCAAGCGGTCGAGGCCGTCGCTAAGCTGCCGCGCAAAATCGGCGTGCTGACCGGCAGCGACACGTTCATCTTCGAAGCGCAGTTGATGGGCTGCGACGGTGCGTTGATCGGTTTCGCCGGCACCGCGACCGCCGAACTCCGGGCGATGATCCATGCTTGCCGGGCCGGCGAACTCGCGAAGGCGAAAGCGATCTGGGACAAGCTCGGCCCCATCGCGCGCTATTGCTGGCGCGCCCCGATCCGCGATTTCCGCCCACGCATGAAGGAAGTGCTGCGCCTGCAAGGCATCTTCCCCAGTGCGGCCGTGCGCGAACCGCAGCTTGGCATCTCCGACGCCGAGCGCGCCGAAATCGCGGCCTTGTGCCGCAAACAAGGACTGATCGGATGAGTTTGCAAGGCAATGGTGCCGTCGCAATCTGGCACGATATCGTTCCCGAAGGTCTCGCCGATTTCTACGCGTGGCATGGCGGCGAGCACATGCCCGAGCGCGTCGCGATCCCCGGCTTCGTGCGCGGGCGGCGCTTTGCAGCCCTCGACGCCGATCTCGGTTTTTTCAATATCTATGAAACGCGCGACGCCGGCGTCGTCGCGGGCCCCGATTATCGCGCGCGGTTGAATTCGCCCACGCCGTGGACGCTGAAAGCCGTCCAGCATTTCCGCAACGTTGCACGCTCGCTTTGCGGCGTGGCGGTCAATCGCGGGGCGGCCGATGGCGGTTTGCTGGCGACGTTGCGCTACAACACCGCACCCGGCGGCGAGGCGGCACATGTCGCGTCGCTCGCCCCCTTGTTCGATCGGCTGATGGCGACACCGGGGATCGCCGCACTTGCTGCGATCATCGCCGATGAAGCGGCGAGCGGCGAGGTGAATGCGGAGGAGAAAGCGCGCGGCACGTCGAACGCGCGGCCGCGCGTAGCGCTGCTGGTCGAAGGCTGGGGCGACATCCCCGAATTCGCCAAGACCGTGCGCGATATCCTATCGCCCGCCACGCTGGCGAAACTCGGTGCCGTCGGTGCGGAACCGGCCGGCATCTACCGCCACCAAATCACGCTTTCAAAATAGCGGCCCGATCGGGCGTGGCGCTCTGCGCGCCCAGCCCCGTGCAGGCAAGCGATCCGGCAGCCGCCGCGAAAGCCAACGCAGCACCGATATCCTTGCCTTCGTCCAAGGCCGCCGCGAATGCGCCGCAGAACGTGTCGCCCGCCCCGGTCGTGTCGACGACGTTCACCTTGCTGGCAGGGGCGCGCCACATTTGACCGCCCTTGGCGGCAAGGGCACCTTCGGCGCCGAGTGTGAGCACAATCGTCTTGCCGGTCTTGGCGAGTTCGACGGCGAGCGCTTCGGGCGTATCGACGCGGCCCGCGACATCGGCGATTTCGTGTTCGTTGGCGATGACGATATCCGCGAGATCGCGCATCGTGGCCGCAAACCCGGCCGAGGGCGCTGCGTTGACGATCGTCGTCATGCTCGCATCTTTGGCTTTGCGCAGTGCCGCCAGCGTTTCGCCTTCGGGCAGTTCGCGCTGCACCAGCAGAATGCCGCCCGCGACGGGCGTGAAATCGGCGGCGCGCGCTTCTTGATTGGCGCCCGGCGATAGCACGATGTGATTGCGCCCGGCATCGTCGATGGTGATGAACGCCGCCCCGGTCGGCCGCTTGGCACGGCGTAAGCCCGACAGATCGACGCCAGAGGCGACGAGATTGGCGAGCGCCAAATCCGCGAACGCGTCGTTGCCGGCGGCGCCGATCAAGCGCACCGCCGCTCCCGCCTTGCGCGCGGCGAGCGCTTGATTGGCGCCCTTCCCGCCCGGCGCCAAAGCGACGTCTTGCCCCGCAACGGTTTCGCCTTCGCCCGGCAATCGCGCGACGCGCAGCAGGAAGTCGATATTGATCGAGCCGAAAACGACGATCACGAAATCAGCCCTTCAGCTTGGCGATCAGGGCCGGATCGACATTGACCGCCTCGCGACCCGTGATCGGCGCGAAGCTGCCGGTGCGCGGCTTGGCGGGTTTGAACTTCACGAAGGCTTCAAGCATCGGCACGCCGGTGGTGATGCCGTCGAGCACGGGGACCGCCACGCGATGCTGGATGCGCGCGGGCACGCCGGCCATGACCGCACCGGTCAGCACGATCGCCTCGACCCAATCCTTGGCGATCAAATCGTCGCAGGCCGCGACGATCTGGTCTTCGACTTCCGTCTGGTCGCCGGGCGCATAGGGCTTCGAATTGTCGATCGCGCGCCAGCCGCCGATCTTGCCCGCAAGGCCGGTCGCGTCGATCACGTCGCGATAAAGCCCCAGCACACGCGGCCCGAACACGATCATCCCCACGCGCCCGCCCAAAATCGTCGCGGCGTGCAACGCGGCTTCGGTCATGCCAAGCACGGGCACATCCAGCATTTCACGCAGCGCCTTGGCGCCGGTGTCGTAGGAAACGGCGATCAACACGCCATCCATGCCGGGCGCATGTTTGGCCGCCAGATCGACGGCCGAATGCTCGCCGATCGCGTTTTCGGTGCGCGAGCCGATCACGCGGCCGCCGAAATTACCGGTCACCGCTTCGATAATCGTGCCCGGCGACGCGCAAGCCTGCGCCGCCGCGCGGACCTTCGAGGTGACGAAATCGGACGTATTCGCGTTGATCAGCAGCAGGCGCATGGCGTCGAAGCCCCTTGGAATGAGTTGCGGCCAAAGTGCCGAGGATCGCGATACCCCGCAAGAGGGATGAAAACCGGCCCCGTTTTTGCTGATATCGACCCCTTTTGTGGAGGAGTACGCGCGATGGGTCGTTTGACGGGGTTGAAGACGCTGGTGACCGGCGGCAATACGGGGATCGGCCGCGCCGTCGCCTTGGCCTATGCGCGCGAGGGTGCCGACGTGACGATCGCCTGGTTCGACAATCCGCGCGCCGCCGAAGCAACCGTCAAAGCGATCGTCAAACTAGGCCGCAAGGCCATTGCCGTGCGTGCCGACGTGACCGACGAGCGCCAAGTCGATGCGCTGTTCGCCGCGCATAAGAAGTATTTCGGCCGCCTGGACGTGTTGGTCAACAACGCCGGCATCCAAAAATCGCAGCCGATCGACAAGATGTCGGTCGCCGATTGGGACCGCATGATCGCCGTTCATCTGCGCGGCGCGTTCCTGTGCGGGCGCGCCGCCGCCAAGGCGATGAAGCCGCGCAAATCGGGGCGCATCATCACCGTGTGCTCGCAGCTTGGCTATATCGGGCGCGGCGACTACACGGCTTATTCCGCCGCCAAGGCTGGCTTGATCGGCTTCACGCGGGCGCTCGCCAAAGAAATGGCGCCGTTCGGCATCCTGGTGAACGGCGTGTCGCCGGGGCTGGTCGATACCGGCTTCGACCCGCTGCCCGAAAAGGCCAAGCGTGACCACGCCGCCGCCCTGCCCTTGAAGCGCCTGGGCACGCCCGGCGATATGACGCCCAGCTTCGTGTTTCTCGCTTCGGCGGAATCGCGCTATTTCTGCGGCCAGCTGCTGCATCCCAATGGCGGCGAAATCATGCCCTGACGGGACGACATGCGTATCCTGCTGCTGAATCCGAATACGACGCCGGCGATCACCGATCTGGTCGCGCGCGAGGCGCGCAAACTTGCAGCACCCGGCGACGAGATCGTGCCCGCGACCGGCGCCTTCGGCGCCAAATACATCGTCACGCGCGCGGGCTACGCGATCGCCGCACACGCCGCACTCGACGCGTGGGCGAAACACGATGCGACGATCGACGGCACGCTGCTCGCCTGTTTCGGCGATCCGGGTCTCGGCGCCCTTCGCGAGCTATCGACCAAACCGGTCGTCGGCATGCTCGATGCGGCGGTCGACGCGACCGGCGGCAAGCGCTACGCGATCGTCACCGGCGGCGCGTTGTGGGACGGCATGTTGCGCGAGATTTTAGCGGCGTCCGGCAAAGACAAAGCCCTGGCCGGGATCCGCACCGTGGCGCCTTCGGGGGCGGAGATCGCCGCCGATCCCGACGCAGCGATCGCATCGCTGGTCGAAGCGATCGAGGATAGTGCCGCGAAAGACGGCGCCGAGTGCGTAATCCTGGGCGGTGCGGGGCTTGCGGGGCTCGCCACACCGATCCGTGCGTGCACGAAGATCGCGATCGTCGATCCGCTGGCGGCGTCGCTACACGCCCTCCAAAAAGCGTCCATCTCTCAAAAAGCGAAAGCCGGCACCGCGATGGGCACGGTACCGGCTATCGCGAGCAACGGACTTTCGTCCGCGCTCGCCGCCCGGCTGGGCGGCAAGGACGTGGATTAGGCGCCTTGAATTGCGTCCGCGTGCTCGCGGACGCGCTCGGCCGTCTCCGGCGCCGCGTCCTGCGTCAGCGCGTCCTCGTTTTCGAGGATATCGCCCAGCGTGGTGCGCGACAGCATCTCGACGACCTTCGCCTCGACGCCGTTCCAGAAATCGCGCTGCAGACGGCGGATCGCCGGAACATTGGCGGCACCTTCCGGCACTTCGCCGCCTTCGGTCGCGGGACGGCCGGTTTCGCCCAAGGCTTGCAGCACGGACATCACGGTCAATTCCTCGACCGGGCGCGACAGGCGGTAACCGCCGCCAACACCGCGGCGCGATTCGACCATGCCGGCCTTCACGAGCTCGAACAGCGCGCTTTCGAACGAGCGATCGGTGAGACCCAAACGGGCCTGAATTTCGGACCGTTGCATCCGGCCAGGTGCCGGCGCGCGGGCGAGAACGATCAGGGCGTCGATGGCCGCGAGAGCACGGCGGTTCAGATAGAGCATGTTCGCTTTCCCAGGCCAGTGGTGTGTCGTCTGGGTATGCACTTCCGCCGATCGGGGCCATTCCCGCAATACGAGTGTCTACCTACGCCTCCGTGGAGATTAGGTCGGCATAGCGCCGGAACAGCTCCACGGGGCCCCGGCAGCCGAGCTTATCCATCACCCGGCCGCGATGGATTTCAACTGTACGCGGGCTGATATCGAGCTTCGCCGCGATCGCCTTGCTGGGAGCGCCGCCCAGCATATGGGCCAGCACTTCGCGTTCGCGCGGCGTCAACCCGGCAAGACGTTCGCGCGCCTCGGCCTCCACGGCCGCCGCCTCGCCGCGCGCCTGCGAATGGCTTACCGCGCGCGCCACGACGTCGAGCAGGACGTCGGGCTCGACCGGCTTCTCCAGGAATTCGAATGCACCGCTGCGTACCGCCCGCACGGCCAGCGGAATCGTCCCGAAACCGGTCAAGACGACGATCGCGGGCAAGGGTCCGCGTTCGCGCAACGTTTCCAGCGCATCGACGCCTTGTTTGCCCGGCAAAGTGTGGTCGAGCACCAGGCAGGCGGCCCCCAGCGCTTCGGGATTGTCGAGCAGCGCTTCCACGGACTCGAGCGTGCTGACGCGATAGCCCGATGTCTCGAACAGCATCGTCAGCGTGTCGCGCAACGCGGGATCGTCGTCGACGATGGCGACATGGGGCGCCGCCCCAGGGGCCGCGGCAGATGAATTGTCGGTCATTGCTTTGCACCCGCGGGAAGTTCCAACACGAAAGTGGCGCCGCCATTGTCCGTCGCCCGATGCGACAAGGCGCCGTCGTTGAGTTCGGCGAGCGTGCGGCCGATGAACAGTCCCAAACCCACGCCGTCGTGGCGGCCGGTGACCATCGGTTCGAACAGCCGCCCGGCGAGATCGTCGGAGATGCCCACGCCGTTATCGACGACTTCGACGCGCACGATATCGTCGGCGGCACCGAACACCACGCGCACGCGCCCGCCGGCCCCGCGCGTGCGGATCGCCGCCAGCGCGTTGCGGAACAGATTGTCGAGGATATAGGCGACATGCGCGCGATCGGCGCGCACGCGCACCGGCGGCGAATCCTCGACCGTCAATTGGCCGCGCGCCACGGCCGCGCCGCCATCGACGATGCGCGCCGCTTGGCGCGCCGCGACGACCAGATCGAACACGCTGGGCAACGGACCCGCACTTTGGAACTCCGCGCGCAACGCGCGAATACGCGCACTCGCCTGCTCGATCTGACTTTCGATCGTGCGCGCGGCGCGCAGCATTTCGTCCGTCCCGCCGGCGCGCTCCAACCCGCGCATCAGCACATGGCTGGCCGTGCGGATTGCGAAAAGCGGCTGGCTCAATTCATGCGCGATAGCCGAGCCGAGCGCGCCGACCGCGGTCAGTCGCGCCAACCGATCGCCTTCGGCGCGCGCGCGCGCCAGATCGTCGGCCGAACGGCGGATATGTCCGACCGCCGTGCCCAGGATGAGCCCCGTCATCGCGACGACGACGATCAACACCTGGAATTCCGAGAACGCGGTATCGGCCGCTTCGTCCTGGACGATGAACAGAATGATCGCGCATTGGATCGCGAACAGCGTGGCGAGCGTGGCCGACAGGCCGCGCCGCACCGCGACCCAGACGACCGGCAAAATGACGAGATAGGCGAGATTGGTCGTCGCCCCCGGCCCCAAGATCGCGATGCCCGCGAGTGTGGCCGCCGCCGCGATGGCGCCGAACGTGTCGGCCGTCGCGATATCGCGCCAGCCTTCCTCCGCGCGCACGGCGCCGAATTGCACCAGCACGGGCAGCATGACCGCGATGCCCGTCGCGTCGCCGATCCACGAGCGTGTCGATAGCGCGAGCAGCTGCGACGGATCGAGAAAGCCGAATGCCGCGAACACGCCGACGTGCAGGACGGCGATGCCCCCCGCCCCGAAAATCGCCAGCAGCATGAAGGCGAGTGCCGACATCGGCTCGGCGAAGGGGGCGGCCGCATCGCGGCGCGAAGCGAGGGCGTTGCCTAGTGCCGCATAGCCGAAGGACAGAACGGCGGGCGTCACCCAAGCCGAATGCAAGTCGAGCGCATAGCCGCGAATCATAATCCCCGACAACGCCGCGGAGATGGCGATAGCCGGCAAAGCGCGCCAGCGCCAAACGAGCCCCAAGAACAGCGCCAGTGCGGCCGGCGGATTCCAAAGCGTGAAGCCGAACGGTGTTTGCGGATCGATATTGCTGATCCAATCGGACGCGACATAGAGCGCGACGAAAACGGCAAGCCGCGCCGCGGCACCGCTCAACCCCGCCCCGGACAAGCCGGCAAGCCGCAAAATTCGCGCCCGTGATTCCATCGCGCAAAGCTAGGCGTGCGGGGCCCCATAAGCAACCCGGGCGTCCGCCGGCACGGCGAATAAGTGTGCTTCCGTATGGCGTTGCGGGGCGTCCGCCCCCTAGACATTTGATATGCGCTTCGCTTGCTTCGATCCGGCGGAAAACGACGAAACGGGTTGCGACTGCTCGTTTTGCGGCGATCCGTCGCAAAATGGGCCCGTCGTGCCGCGACGCTCAGCGCTCGCCGGTATCGGGGCGGCTTTCGCCGCGTTGACGTTCGCACCCTCCATCGCGGAAGCCGCACCCGCGCGCTTGCCCGCGACGCGCGGGCTTTCCTTCGTCAACGTCAACACGAACGAATCCTGGAACGGCGTCTATTGGCGCGACGGCAAAATCGATGATGCGGCCGGCAAGGCGATCGCGCGTATTTTGCGCGACCATCGCACGGGCGCGCATGCGCGCGTCAACGTGCCGCTGCTCGATGCGCTGTGGCGCGTCAGCAATCGGCTCGACGCCGACGAACCTTGGCGCATCCTTTCCGCCTATCGCACCGTGCGCTCGCAGAACCAAATCCGCCGCGTCGAGAAAACCGCCGCGCGCCGTTCGATGCACACGCTGGGACGCGCGGTCGACGTCACGATGTTCGGCCGTTCGCCCAACGCCATCGCTGCGGTCGCGCGGCGCGAGAAGTTCGGCGGCATCGGCAATTACGGCAAGCGCGGCTTCGTCCACCTCGATACGGGCCCGTACCGCACATGGCGACGGTGACCCCCATGTTCCTGCGCGATCTGAAAACCCGGGAAGCGGCGACCGTCGCGGGGCTCGTGCTTTTCGTCGCGGTCTTCCTGGGCGCCATCTGGCTGCGCCAGCCCGTTCGCGACGTGAATGTCGAAGTGCGCGAAATCGGCACCTTCGCCGCCAAGGCGCGCGATTGCGGCGTGCCCGAACGCGCGATCGGCAAATTCGTGGAAAAGCGGCTGCGCGACGTGCGCGACCGCAATCCGGGTCTCGGCACGTCCGAGCTCGTCGCCATGCTGCTGGAACCCGTCCGGACGAGCGATCGCAATACACCGTCGCGCGGCGATTGCGATCGCATCCAGATCGTGGTCGGCAACCCGCCCTAAGCGCCCGCCCTAAGCGAGCGTCGCGCGCACCCGTTCGGGCGTGAATGGCAACCCGGCGAGCCGCTTGCCGGTCAGTGCGCGCACCGCGTTCGAGATCGCGGGCGCGATCGTGCCAAGCCCGAGCTCACCCACGGGCAGCGGAATTTCGCCGCTGCGGATGATGTTGATCTCTATCTTGGGCAAGCGCGACACGCGCAGCACTTCGTAATCCGACAGGTTCTGCTGCTGGACAGCACCATTCTTGAACGTGATGCGTTCCGACAACGCGGCCGACAAGCCCCAAACGAGCGAGCCTTCGACCTGTTGGCGGATATTGCGCGGCTGGACCGGCAAGCCGACATCGGCGGCGCACCAAACATTGCGCACGGCGATATTGCCGCGCGCACGGTCCAGCGCCGCTTCGACGATCGTCACCGCGATGGCCTCGCCCAATTGCGGCACGCCCAACCGTGACAACGCGATGCCGTAGCCGACATCATTGCGCGGCGCTTTGGGCCAGCCCGCCATATCGGCCGCCACTTCGACCGCCGTGCGCGCACGGCGGTCCTTCAGCAGCTTCATGCGATAGGCGACGGGATCCTCGCCCGCGAGTGCGGCCAACTCGTCGATCATCGCTTCGATGGCGAAGGCATTGGGCCCCGCCCCGATGCCGCGCCACGCCGCCGAGCGCACGCCCGGCGCTTCATAGACATGTTCGGCCAGATGCGACGCGACGTCGTAAAGCGGCACGTCGGCATGCGCCATGACGATATGATCCACACCGTTCTGCGCGTCGAGGCGCGGCTGGCCGTAGACTTGCGTCACCACCAGATCGGCCGCGATGCGATGGCGCCAGCCCGCGATTTTGCCGCCGGCATCCAGACCGATATCGATCTTATGCGCGGTCATCGGCCGGCAATGCGCGTTGGCAACGTCGTCTTCGCGGGTCGACATCAGCTTGACCGGCTTGCCGACCGCCTTCGACACTTCGACCGCTTCGACGACGTACTCGATCTGGGCGCGTCGGCCGAAACCGCCACCCATCTGCATCATGTTGACCTTGACCTTCTCGGGCGCCACGCCCGCGGCCTTGGCCGCATCGTCGCGCGCACGCGACGCCCATTGCGTGCCGGTCCATACTTCCACGCCGTCGGCGGTGACGGAGGCCACGCAAGTCAGCGGCTCCATCTGCGCGTGATAGACATAGTCGGTCGTGAACTCGCCCGACACCACGCGCGCTGCCCCTTGCAGGGCCGCATTGGCATCGCCCGTGCGGCGGCCGACGACGACCTTCTGCCCGGACGGATCGCGCACATGGGCGAGATACATCTCACGCCCGCGCTCTGAATCGAAATTCGATCCCGGTGCGGGCGACCAATCGACCTTCAGATCGGCGCGTGCGGCCAGAACGGTTTCGATCTTGTCGCCGACGACCGCGACACCCTGGGCGAGCGGCACGATTGCGACGATGCCGGGACGGCGCAGAAGCTCGGCGCCGTTATGTCCTTGCGGTGTCGATCCCATCACCGGCGAGCGCGCCAGCGTGGCGTAGAGCATGCCGGGCACTTGCACGTCGATCGCATAGACCGCTTTGCCGGTCGCTTTGGCTGGCACGTCCCAGCGACGCACGTCGCGCCCGATCAACCGGAAGTCGGCAGGCTTCTTGAGCATATCCGGCTGGATTTCCGGCAATTGCGCCGGAACTTGCGCGAAGGATGCGATCTCGCCATAGCTCAAACGACGATTGCTCGCCTTGTGGACGACAGCACTCGGCTCGGTCGATAGCTCGCTCGCGGGCACGTTCCAACGCTGGGCGGCGGCATCGATCAGCACGCGACGCGCTTGCGCGCCCGCCGTGCGGATCGCCATCCAATAGCCGCGCGTCGTCAAACTGCCGACGACGAATTGCGCGCGGAAGATCGGATGGTCATAGGCGGCGGCGACGGGGGCGGTCTCCACCACGACCTTCGCCCAATCGGCATCGAGCTCTTCGGCGATGATCAGCGGCAGCGCCGTATTGGTCGCCTGCCCCATCTCGGGTGCCGGTGCGGCGATGCGGATCGTGCCGTCGGTGCCGATCGCGATATAGGCGTTGAGGCGCGAAGGCGTACCTTGCGCGGCCGCATCGCCCGCTTCGACCAGCGTGAAGGCGAAAGCGAGGCCCGCCGAAGCCTTCAAAAAGCCGCGCCGGCCGATGCCGGTGGCTTGAGCTGCGTTCTTGGTCATGGCGCTTACCTCCCGCTCGCGGCGCGTTCGACGGCCGCGACGATCTGGGCATAGCTGCCGCAACGGCAGATATTGCCGTCCATATGCTCGACGATCTGCTCGCGCGAGGGCTTGGGCGTTTTCGCCAGCAAGCCGGCGGCCTGCATGATCTGACCGGACTGGCAATAGCCGCATTGCGGCGCCTGTTCGGCGATCCAGGCTTGGACCAGGCGATTATTCTCGCCGCCCGGCAAGCCTTCGATCGTCGTGACGCGCTTGCCTTCGGCATGCGACAGCGGCGTCACGCAAGCGCGGATCGGTTCGCCGTCGAGATGAACGGTACAGGCACCGCAGGCCGCGACGCCGCAGCCGTATTTGGTGCCGGTCAGTTTCAGATGTTCGCGCAGCACCCACAACAAGGGTGTATCGGGTGCCGCATCGATCTGCCGCACCACGCCGTTGACGTTCAAATTCGCCATGTCGAGCCTCCCGGGGGGTTATTCGTCGTTTTATCGACTTTATACTTTAGGTTTTCGTCGCCGACCAGCTTGTCGCTTGTCCCTCCTTGCCTGCGACCGAATAAAGTGCGCCGGGCGCGTTGCGGGTTTTCTGAAATTCCTCCAGCGATACCCCTCGCATCGCCGCGTAGATATGCAAGTTCGAAACGCCGACGACGGCGCCGAGCTTTTCCAGCATGAAGAAGATCACGCCGTAATGGATCATCCCGCGCCAATCGCGACGGCGGATCAAATCGCGCTCGGTGTCGGATAGTTGCGCCGCCGCAAACTCGGCTTCGGGATCGGCGAGGAATCGCTTGCGCGCTTCGGGCGCGATCAGGCCATGCAGAAACTTGTTGACGCGATAGGCCTTCACGCTGCGCTCGTGCGTAAAGGGATAGGTCCCGTGCAATTTCTCGATCCCGTCGAACTGGCGCGCGATATGCGCACGTTGACGCTCGGCTTGCGCTTCGTCGGGCGGCGCGTCGTCGACGTCGTAGATCGCGGTCGCGATCCCCGCCATCGACGGCAGATAATAGCTTTCATGGCTTTTACGCACCGATGCCGGCAATGCGCCGCGCATCACCAGCCACATGATCACTTCCGCCCCCTCGAACCCGCCCAACGTGGCGAGTTCGGCGATGGTCATGCCGGCGATGCGTTCCGGGTCGCGCTCGAACAATTCGAGGAAGCGGCGATCCCATTCGGTGTTGTTGAAGCCCGCGCGCTCGCCATGAACTTGATGCGACAAACCGCCGGTCGCGACGACGGCGACGGAGATATCCGCCGGATAGGATTCGATCGCGCGGCGCAAAGCCTTGCCGAGCTTGAAGCAGCGTGCGCCCGACGGAACCGGCGCTTGCAACACGCCGATCTGCAGCGGCACGATGGGCACGGGCCAAGACGGCCTGTGCTCCATCATCATGCACATCGGCGAGAACACGCCGTGGTCGATCGGCTTGTCCTGGAAGAAGGACATGTCGAATTCGTCGGCGACCAGCGACGCGCCGATATGACGTGCGAGTTCCGGGTGACCCGGCAATGGCGGCAAATCGCGAGGCCCCCCGCCTTCGTCGGCGACCGGCCATTCGGGTCCGATCCCCAGCGCGAAGGCCGAGTAATGATCGAAAAAGAACGAGGTGATGTGATCGTTATAGATCACGACCAGCGCGTCGGGCCTTTTTGCCTCGATCCACGCCTTCAGCGGCGCGAAATTTTCGAAGATCGGCGCCCAGACGGGGTCGGACGCCTTATCCTTGTCGTAGGCGAAGCCGATCGTCGGCGTATGAGACGCCGCCAATCCACCGATGATCCGCGCCATGACGCCCTACCCTTGCTTTGCGTTCGCGCGCGCGTAGCGCTCGTGTGCATCGGCGATGGCGCGTGCGAAATCGCCATCCGCCCCCGCCTCGTCCAGCATCTTGCCGGCTTCGCGCATTTCGGCCGCGCGTCGAATGCCATGCCGCTTCACGCGCGGCGGCATGTAGTCGATGATCTTCGCCCAATCCATGCCGGGATAGGATGCGGTGAGGCTCGCCAGCACGGCGGGCCACACGCCCGTCGCATCGGTCGCGGCTTTGAGGTCGACCATGATCGCTTCCATGCCCTTGATGACGATGGAACGGCAGAGTTTGGTCGCCGACGCCACACCGATCTTCTCGGCGACCGCGTCGATCTTCATGCCGAATGGATTGAGCATCTCCGCGACGATCTTCGCCTTCGCACCGCCCGCGAGGATCGGCACCGCGATCCCCGGCCCCGCGACCGGCGCCATGACGGCGAATTCGACGAAGCCCGCGGCGTCGCGTTGCAACGCATCGGCGACTTGGCCCTTGGTCGTGGGCGAGATCGAGTTCAGATCGACATAAATCTGATCGGGTGTCAGCGCATTGGCGCATTGGCGTGCGGCATCGACCGCGCGATCGGCGGTGACCGCCGAAATCACAAGTTCCGCGTCGCGGCAGGCTTCGACATGCGAACCGCAAACGGCCACACCCGTTTCGGCCGCAATGGTTCTAAGGCCCGGGCCTTTCGCGGCATCGTCGAACAGCACATCATGCGCGCGCACGGCAACGCCTTGTTGCGCAGCAAGCTGCTTGCCGAACAACTGCCCGACTTCGCCGAAGCCGATAAAGGCGACCGTCAGGCTCACTTGTCCTCGCTTTCATTCCACGGGCGATAGACGAGCCCCGCCTCCGCCAAGGGCTTGCGCATCGAATAGAGATCGAGGCCGAGCACGCCCGAGGCGAGCTTCGCGCGCTTGTCGGTTTCGTTGGCAAGGCGCGCCTCGCCCGCTTTCAGCGTCGCGTCGATCTCGCGCTTTGGCACGATCAGCACGCCGTCGTCGTCCGCGACGATCGCGTCGCCGGGTTTCACAAGCGCGCCCGCGCACACGACCGGCACATTGACCGAGCCGAGCGTCGCCTTGACCGTGCCTTTGGCCGAGATCGCGCGCGACCAGACCGGGAAACCCATCTCGTTCAACGTCGCCACATCGCGCACGCCCGCGTCGATCACCAAGCCGACGACACCGCGCGCTTTGGCCGACGTCGCCAGCAAATCGCCGAACATGCCGTCGGTGTTGTCGGCAGTGAGGCCGACGACCAGCAAATCGCCCGGCCCGCATTGCTCGATGGCGACATGGATCATCCAATTGTCGCCGGGCTGGGCCAACACGGTGACGGCCGAACCCGCGACGGCCGATCCCGGATTGATCGGCCGCATATAAGGCTTCAACAAGCCCGAGCGGCCCATCGCCTCATGCGCGGTCGAAACGCCCAGTGTCGCGAGGCGCGCAAGCTTGTCAGCGGGTACGCGCGGCACGCCGGTTACGACGACGGGTTTCATCAGGCCAATTCCTCGACCACATCGGGGAAGATGCGCTGATAGGCTTCCGCATACGTCATCGGTTTGCCGGAATTGCGGCTGCCTTGCATGCCGCGATTGAGTGCGACGCGGGTGTAGTACTCCCAAAGATGCTTCTGCGCCGCGAGGATCTCGAAGGCCTGGCGTTTCGTCTCCCAAACCTCGTCGATCTTAAGCAGCAGATTGGGCTTGTAGTTGCATTGTTCGGGCTGGTGCGGCTCGAACAGAAACACCGGCGGCGCCAAATAGCGGCGCGACGGATCGGGCTTGTGGCCGGCGGCCTGCGCGATGATGCGCGCTTCCTGCGCCACATGCGCCGCGTGCGGATGGTCGAAATTGTAGGGGTCTTCGAGCGCGTGGGTCAGCACGAAACTCGGCTTCACCTCGCGATAGATATCGACCAAGCGATCCAGCATCGCGTCGGTCGTGCGCAGTGGATAATCGCCCGCGTCGAAGAATTCGATCTCCGCGCCCAACAGCTTCGCGGCGCGCTCGGACTCCTCGTGGCGTTGCGCCTTCACGTCCTTGATATCGACGCCCGCCTTCTTCCACGCCCATTGGCTTTCGCCGCGCTCGCCATAGGCGAAGCAGACGATCTTCATCCGGTAGCCGCGCTTGGCGTGCAGCGCGATCGCCCCGCCGGCGCGCCAGACGAAATCGCCCGGATGGGCGGACACGACGAGACCCGATTTCTGCGTGGACATGATTCGACTCCGATGCTGCGCCGTCGGCGGCAAGCGGGCGGCGTTTCTCCCTAAGCGTTGGCGAAACTTATCCGAGCCGGGGTGACGTGAAGCAAATGCGTACTTCGCGCGGTTTAATGAATCCGATGCATCTAGGCGGTTTTACGCCGTTTGCCGGAGAGTTCGCGCACGATCAAGCGGCGCAAATCGGCCGCCGGTTGCGACAAGGGTGTGGCGCGTTTCGAGACGATACCGATCTGGCGGTTGACGCTGGGATTGCGTAGCTCCACCACGCGCAAGGCCGAGATATCGGTCGAATCCAGCGACAGGCGCGGCACCACGGCCATCGCGACGCCCGAGCGCACCATGCCGATCGCAGTACCAATATGCTGCACCTCGTAGCGCCATTTGACGTTTTCGCGCCGGCTGCCCAGCGCGTCGTCGATCATCATGCGATTGCCGGTTTGCGTCGAAATGCGCACCAGCGGCTGCTCGGCGACATCAGCCCACGAAGCCACACTGCGCTCCGCCGGCCATGCCTTTTTGTGGCAGAGCAACACGAACGGATCGCGCGCTAGGGTTTGAATTTCGAAATCCCAGCGATGGGCCGAGACGAGCGTGACGGCGAATTCGACCGTGCCGTTTTGCACCAGCTCCGCGATCTCCGTCGCCGCATTGTCGTGGATGCGCAGCATCGTTTCGGGATGCGCCTGGCGGAACAACGGCAATACGCGCGGCATGAAACCCGCGGCGATCGTCGGCAAACACGCGATCGACAATCGCTCCTGGCGTACGCGCGCGAGCCCGCGCAAATCCTCCAGCGACGCGCCCAAATCGTCGATCATCGATTTGACGCGCGGCAGCAATTGCAGCCCCGCCGAGGTCAACGACACTTCGCGCGTCGTGCGCGCCAGAAGCCGCACGCCGAGATCGTCCTCGATCTTGCGGATTCGATGGCTCAGCGCCGTTTGCGACAGGTTCAGATGCGCCGCCGCCTTCTGGAAACTGCCGCGTTCGGCGATGGCGACGAAGGCGTGAAGGCCCAGAAAATCGATGCGCATGGCGTGTTTCTTCCTGAAATTCCCGAATTCGGCGAATGATGCATGAAATTCATATAACCAGCAATTCAATCCATTTTCGGAATTGCCGTCCGCCCCTTAGACAAACCCCAATCAGAATCTCGGGACGACGCCATGGCGCCGCGCGCGCAAATCGTATTTCTGCCGGGTTTGTTGTGCGACGCGCGGGTTTTCGCCGCGCAGTCCCATGCTTTGGCGCCGTTCGCCGACACGCAGGTCGCCGACTTCACCAAGGCCGCGTCGATCACCCAAATGGGCGAGATCGCGTTGGCCGCGTTCGACGGCCCCGTCACGATCGTCGGCTTCTCGATGGGCGGGCGCGCCGCGCTGGAATCCGTACGCCTCGCCCCGAGCCGCGTCGAACGCCTGGTGCTGATGGATACGGGTGCGCATCCCGGCAGCGACAAGGAAATGCCCGGCCGCTTGGCGGTGATCGACCTCGCCCACAAGGAAGGCATGAAAGCGCTGGCCGCCAAATGGTTGCCGCCGATGCTGCACCCGGCACGCGAGACCGATCCCGAATTGATCGCGCCGCTGACCGAGATGGTGCTGGGTATGAATCCCGACATCCACGAACGCCAGATCCGCGCATTGATGGGCCGCCCCGATGCGCGGCCGTTGTTGCCGAAGATCGCTTGCCCCACGCTTGTCATGGTCGGGCGCCAGGATCGCTGGGCGACGCTGGAACAACACGAAGTGCTCGCCGCCGCCATTCCGGGTTCGAAGCTCAGCGTCATCGAAGATTCCGGGCATTTCGCTTGTTTCGAGCGCCCGGAAGCGGTCAATAAAGCATTGCTCGATTTTCTAGGCTTCGCATGACGGCCGACCGCATCCCCGACACGCCGTTGTTCGACCGCGCGCGCCAGAGTGGCGGCTACGCGCTCAACAAGGCGACCAAGGATCTGCGCATTCCCGAAAAGCGCGATGCGTTCCGAGCCAATCCTGGCGCTTATCTCGATTCCTACTGCGTGCCCGACGACGCCAAGCGCGCCGTGCTGGCACGCGATTGGCGCGAGATGGTCCGCCTGGGCGGCAACGTCTTCTACATTCTGAAGCTCGGCGCCATTCAACCCGCGACGATGACCGAAATCGGCGCGCATCAAGCCGGGATCGAACACGCGACGTTCTTGCGCGAACGCCTGGGGAAACGCTGATGGCCAAGCTGATCGGCGGATTGGGTT
>JAIUNH010000512.1 GCA_020161965.1 Pseudomonadota bacterium | reverse complement strand
GCGACCTGCGCGAATTCCTCGCGCTCGCAATGCACCTGCACGAACCAGCCCAGTTCGCGCGCCTGCGCGAAAAGGCGTTCCGAGCCCGGCTCGTTCAAGGCGCGCTGGCCTTCCCAGCTGAGATTGATGCGAAAGCCGACGACGCCCGCCGCTTTCAACGTTTCGAGCTCGCGCATCGGCGTATCGCCATCGACCAGGGCAATACCTTTGAAGCGGCCGCGCCCGGCTTCGATCGCCCTTAGCAGGCAGCGATTATCGGTGTGATAAGGCTGCGCGCCGACGATCAGGCCATGCGTCACGCCGTGGGAATCCAGCACGGCCGCGAAGTCTTCTACGCGGCCCGCTTGGCAAGGTTCGGGCGTGTAGAGGCGTTTGTCCGAGAGCGGCAATTCGGGGCCGCAGAAGACATGGGCATGACTATCGACGATGCGTTCCATTGGGATCCTGACTGATCTTTATGTTCCAAATAGTACTTTCTGATACGCAAACGTCCACTGAAATCGGGGTGGGCTGACGGTGCGGTCGAATCGCGGCATACATCTCTATCCCGTTCCATATTCACCATAATATTTGGATTGATGGCGCGTATATGCGCCGCAGCACTCTGCCTTTTGGCTGCCGAACGGGCGCGTTCCGGCGTCGGTGCGACGAATTTCGCTTTCGGAAACTTGTTCCTTTTGGTACATATTATGCCATCAAGGCGGGTAACGGAAACGGCGCCCGGCCGGATCAACCACGAAAATAGGCGAGGCCCTCCATGTTTGATGTGCAGAAAATCCGGACGCAGGCGGCATTGTGCGCCGTCGCGATCGTCTTCGCCGCCGGCACGGCCGCGGCGCGCGACTTCACCTATGCCGGCTGGGGCGGCGGACTTCAGGAGGCGCAGCGCGAAGCGTATCTGAAACCCTACGCCGCCGCCGCGAAGGAAGGCTTCAAAGAAGACGTGTATCTCGGCGGCATGGCCAAGTTCGTCGCGATGAAGGCCAGCAAGGATATCGTTTGGGACGTCGTGAACGTCGAAGCCGGCGTGTTGCAGGCGGGCTGCGACGACGGCACGTTCCTCAAGGTCGATTTCGCGCGCATGGGTACGCCGCGCAGCGCGTTCCTGCCGGGCATGGCCACCGATTGCGGCGTCGGCTCCTACACCTACGCATTCGCGCTCGCCTATGACGCCGACGTGCTGAAGGAAGCGCCGCAGACGATGGCCGATTTCTGGAACACCCAGAAATGGCCGGGCCGCCGCGGCCTGCGCAAGGGTCCGCTCTACAATCTCGAACTCGCCTTGCTGGCCGAAGGTGTCGCGCCGAAGGAAATCTACAAGACGCTGTCGACCGAGGAAGGCGTCAATCGCGCCTTCCGCAAGCTCGACGCGATCAAGTCGCAGGTCGTGTGGTGGGAAGCCCCGGCCCAGACGCCGGAGTTGCTGGCGGCGGGCACCGTCTCGATGGTCTTCGCGCCCAACGCGCGTATCTCGGCGGCGGCGAAAGCCGGCCGGAACTTCAAGATGACGTTCAAGCCGGGCATGACGGGGACCGATTTCTGGGCTGTCGTCGCCGGATCGCCCAAGGTCGATGCGGCCTATCAGTTCCTGAAGATCGCGAGCTCCGCGCAGGCGCAGGCGAACTTCTCGAACAGCTTCGCCTATTCGCCGACCGTTGCGGCGGCCGAAGCGTTGGTGACGCCGGAAGCCAAGGCGATCCTGCCGATCGGCGATTCGGTTGCGGGTGCGCTCAGCCTGTCGACGCCGGAAGCCAAGGGCTTCTGGGCCGACAATGCCGATCGCCTGACCGAGCGTTGGAACGCTTGGTTGGCGCGCTGATCTTCGTCCGATAATAAGGACGAATGTCGACACGTCTTGCCAATGCGGAAACGACTTCGGGCGCCCTGGGATCGGGCGCCCGAAGTTCTGCCCGGCGCGCCGGGTGGCGGGCGGCATTGCTTACCTTGCCCGCCATCGTTTTCATTCTTCTGACTTTCGCCGCCCCGATCGCCAGCGTTCTCTATCGCGCGGTCGATGGCGGTACGGCACGGCTCCATCTGCCGCGCGCGGCGGCCGCACTGGCCGAATGGAACGGCGATTTGCCGATCCCCGATGCGGTTGCCGTCGCTCTTGCGGCCGATCTGCGCGCGGTACCGACGACGACGGTGGCGGAAGTCGCACGCGATCTCAACAACCGGATCGGCGGCTTTCGCTCGTTGCTGCTCGGTGCCAAGCGGGGCGTGGACGATCTGCCCACAACACCCGGCGTCTCGGATTTCGCGACACTCGACCCGCGCTGGGAACAGCCGATTTACTGGCGCACGCTGAACGACGCCCTGCGCCCGATCACCAGTTACTACGTTCTGGCGGCCCTCGATCTGCGCTGGAACGAGGACGGGCGGATCGAATTGGTGCCCGAAGACCGGCGCGTCTATCTCGATTTCGTGCTGCGCACGTTTTGGATCTGCTTCGTCGTGACGCTGGGCTGCGTGATCCTCGGCTATCCCTTCGCCTATGTGATCGCCGCCGCCCGTCCTGCGATCGGGCGGGCGCTGATCTTCGCGCTGCTGATCCCGTTCTGGACGTCGATCCTGGTGCGCACCGCCGCTTGGGTGATCATCCTTCAGCCCAACGGCATGGTGAACGGCTTCCTGCGGTCGATCGGTCTGATCGATGAACCGCTGACGCTGGTCTATAACCGCTTCGGCGTTTACGTCGCGATGATCCATGTGCTGCTGCCGTTCATGATCCTGCCGATCTACGCGACGATGAAAGCGATCCCGCGCAATCTTCTGCCCGCCGCGGCGTCGCTCGGCGCCAAGCCATGGGCCGCCTTCATCCAGGTCTATCTGCCGCTGTCGCTGCCCGGCGTGTCAGCCGGCGCATTGATGACTTTCGTGCTCGGCCTTGGCTTCTACGTGACGCCCGCTTTGGTCGGCGGTCCGACCGATCAGATGGAAAGCGGCGTGATCGCGCGGTTCGCGCTCGATCAGGCGAACTGGTCGATGGCCTCCGCGATCTCGCTCGTTCTGCTCGCGATGACCGTGTTGGCATTCGTCGTTCTGCGCCGTGCCTTGAAGGCCGGCGGCGTTTCGATGGG
>JAIUNH010000511.1 GCA_020161965.1 Pseudomonadota bacterium | reverse complement strand
GATGGATGCGACGGCGACGTCGTTCAAGGCGGGCGTGCTGACCATGCTGCTGGCGACGACGATCGGTGTGGCCGCCGCCTATGGGCTTCATTCGTCGCGCACGCGCTGGAGCGGTTTGATCCAGGGCCTGCTGCTCACACCCATCGTCGTGCCGGTCATTCTGGTCGGCATTGGCGTGTTCTACGTCTATGCGCGGCTCGGCCTCGTCAACACGCTAATCGGCATTGTGATGGCGCATTCCATGCTGGCCGTACCGCTGGTCGTGATGATCGTGACCTCGGCGCTGAAAAGCTACGACGCGAACCAGGAACTTGTCGCGCGCAGCCTGGGCGCCTCGCGCCCCAAGGCGTTCTTCCTGGTGACGCTGCCGCAGATCCGGTTTTCCGTCGTCACCTCGGCCGTGCTGTCGTTCCTGACCTCGTTCGACGAGGTGATCGTGGCGCTGTTCGTGTCGGGCGGCGCCAATTCGACGCTGACGCGCAACATGTTCGCGTCGCTGCGCGACCAAATCGACCCGACGATCGCGGCGATCTCGACCTTGGTGATCGTGCTCACATCGGCGCTGCTGTTGATCTCGCAGCTTTTCGGCCGTGACGGGCGCTGAACGGCCCCGATCGCACCGGCTATTTTCAGAAGGTCCGGATGGTGGGCACGACTGGGATTGAACCCCGCGACCCCGACCATGTCGACGGACGCGGACGGCGTTTGAATTTAGTCGGATAGAAATAGGGTTTCCCGCTGATCAGATATCGACCTGCGGGAAATCGACGCGTTGGACCGCGTGCCGATCAAGGGCCGCGGTACTGAATTCGACGCCACAGCCCTTGCCAGACGGCAATGCGGCATAACCGTTCTTGATCGCCGCAAAGGGCGACCGAAGCAGCCCATCGAAAAGCGGGCTTTCGTCGAACTGCATCTCCAAGCGATCGAAGCCGGGCAAAACGGCCGAGATCTGCAAGCTCATCGCATGGCAGATCGGACCACTGGGATTATGCGGCGATAGTTGCGTTCCCGCGCGTGCCGCATGATCGGCAAGACGGAACCATTCGTCGAAGCCGCCGATATATTTGACGTCGGGCATCAGCACGTCATACGCACCCGCATCGAGATAGGGCGCGAAGCCAGCGGCACCGATCGCTTCCTCGCAACCCGCGAGCAACACGCCTTTCGCGTTCGCCCGCGTGCGCAAGCGCCTCAGCAGCGGCAGATTCTCGGCCGTCTCGGGAATCGGACATTCGACCCAATGCAGACCGAGCTCGGCAGCGCGGTCGATCGCTTCTTCGGCAAGCGGGGTATCGAAGCGCCAGTGGCAGTCGACCATCAATCGCGCGTCCGCACCCGCGATCTCGCGTACGGCAGCGGCGCATTCGAACCCATGCGCCAATCCCGCACGCGCTTCGCCCGAACGGATCGTCGCCGCCGTTACGCGATCGAACGGCGCCAGCTTGAACGCATTGTGGCCAGCGGCCTTCGCCACCCGGGCGCTTTCCGCGAAGCCTTCCGGCGTACGATCCAACGTCCGCCGATTGATGTTCGCGTAGACGGGTATCGGTTCTCGCGCCGCCGCCGCGAAGGATCGCCAAAGCGGCGTTCCCGAACGGCGTGCACGAAGATCGTGCAGCGCTTGATCGAGCGCCGAGACGAAAGCCGCCGCCGGCAGATCGGGCGGCGCGCCCGTCTCCCCGCCCCGTAGCCGGCGTTCCGCGGCCGCAAGAACATCGTCCTCGCGGCCGTTCAGCGTCGCCTCGCCCAGTCCCGTCACCCCGCCGGAATCCGTCGCGGCAAGGAATATCCATTGCGTCTTGGGCGTGATGCGCGCGACCGACAGCGCGATATCGAGCGGACCTTCGGACACGATCAAACGAACTTCGCAGCGCTGCCCGGCGGCGGCGTGGCGCCGAACGTGCCGCGCTTGATGACGGCGTCGCGCCCGCCATTCTTCTCGACCACCGCGGCCTGATCGGCCTTGGCGCGCGCGTCGACCTCGTCGGGATCGCAGATCTTGCGCAACTCGGCGTTCAACTCGGCGACCGTTGCGGCGTATTCCGCCTTGCCGGCGAGATCGTTCATCTCTTCCGGATCGGCCTTCAGATCGAACAGCTGCGGCGTCATGCCGACGAAATGCACGAGCTTGAACCGGCCGCGCCGGATCATGAACGCGCCCGACGCCGCACCCGCCGCGTGATACTCGGAGAACGCGACGCGCTTCTCGTCGTCCGGCGCCTGGGCGATCGTCAGAAGATTGCGCCCGGGCTTCGCGAGATCTTCGTCGGCGCGCGGCGTGCCGGTGCATTCGAGCACGGTCGGAAACACGTCGACCAGCGTCACCGGCGTCGACACGACCTTGCCTTGCGGCACGTCGGGGCCGGCCATGATCATCGGGATCGCGACCGATTCCTGATAATGGTTCGACTTGCCCCAAAGACCGCGCACGCCGAGATTGTCGCCGTGATCGCTGGAATAGACGATGCGCGTGTTGCCGCCAAACCCGGCCCCTTCGAGGGCGGCCAGAATCTTGCCGATATTGTCGTCGAGGAACGAACACAAGGCGAAGTAGCTGGCGGTCGCCAAGCGGCGCTTATCGTCGTCGAAGAAGTCATTCCAAATGAAGCATTTCCGGATTGCCTCGAACCACGGATGCTTCGGCCAATCTTCGGGCTTGTGGGCCTTGGGCAGCGGCATCTTCTCCGGCGGATACATCGCGAAAAATTCTTCAGGCGCGATCAGCGGAAAATGGGGCGCCACTAAACCGACATAAAGCGTCCAAGGCTGTTCGAGCTTCGGCGCAGTCTCGCCGAGCCACTGGATCGCGGCCTTGGTGATCGCCCGATCATAGCGCGTGTAGCTCGACTCACCCGGTCCAAGCTCCTCCGACAGCGATTTCGTTTTATGCCGTACCGGCAATGGATCGCGGACGGCGCCCAGCAAATCGCCGAGCCCGTCGATGATATGCATGGGAATGATCGTCTCGTCGAAGCCGCCCAGCACCGTATCGTCGCGGTAATGCAGTTTGCCGATCGACACCGCGCGCTTACCCGCCGACGTCAAACGATGCGCCCATGTCGCTTGGCGGCCCTCATAGGCGA
>JAIUNH010000510.1 GCA_020161965.1 Pseudomonadota bacterium | reverse complement strand
GTGCCCGGCCTCGTTTCGGCCTATCGCCTGCCGTTTTGGCATTACACCACGCCGCTCGAAGGCAAGGCTTCGGCCGCGCGCTGGCTGATCCTCGGGACGTTTTACTTCTCTTAGCGCGACGCGCGCGTCAGGCCCTTCAGCGAGTTCGGATCGAGCGTCGCCCAATGCTTGGCGGGCTCGGCGGGCTTGTCCTTCTCGTAGAAGCCCCAGCGGCCGAATTCGTGGAAGCGCGCGGTTTTGATCTCGTGCGTCGTCGGCGTCACCTTATAGAGGTGGCCGTCGCGGCCCAGCAGCGGGATCGGGCGGTCGTGGCGCGTGAACACCCGGCGCATACTGGCCGAATGGTCGCGGTTCGCCGTGAATTCGTCGCGATCGACCTGGAACAGCATTTCGTAGGCCGCAACGAACTCGGTCAGGAAGCGCAGATTGACGATCTGCAGATGCGACTGCACCCAGCAGCGATCCTCGAACCCCCAGAACACCGACATGCCCAGGAAATCGCCTTCGCGGTCGATATAGGGGAAGAACGGGAAGGTGCGGCACGACATCGAGCGGTTCTCGCGCTCGCAGCTCATGAAGCCTTTGCACTCGATCGCCACGCAATCGTGGTGCAGGTCGGAAAGTTCCTTCTCCGTCGCCTTATCGGGCGCTTTGTACTCGTGCCAAAGATCGGTGCGCTTTTTCAGCAGCTTCCATTCGTGCTTGTCCACGATGGGGATCGCCGCTTCGGTCGAGCAGCAGATCGGTGCGCCATTGTTGTGTTCGCCGCATTTGGCGCCACAATCGAAAGCGGACACGGGCGCCATGAACATCTTGTAGATGTCGGCGTAGATTTCGGGCGTCGCGGTGCGCGGGGGTCGAGTCTTGGCCATTTTTCGGCCGCAAATATGAAGGCCTACGTCGCGTCGCGCCATTGCCCCATGCGGTCCGTCGCGATTCCGTCGCGGCCTGTTGCGCGCGTGCCACGGTCTTTCGCGGCGCTTCGGAAACCGGCATGATGTTCGCGAACGCGTATGGCGGAGAAATTCGATGGCGACACGTTTCTGGGTCGAAGGTGGCGAGCATTCGGACGCGACCTTCACCGCCTTAGCGCCGGGCAAGGCCGAGATTCACGGGCCTTTCGCGACCTACGAGGAAGCGCGCGCCACCTGGCAGGCGCGCACCATGGCGACGATCGACAACGCGTTGACCCGGTTCAAGGTCGTGGTCGGCGAAGGCCCGTCGATCGCGCCGGCCGCGGCGGCCAACGCCAAAACCTGGTGGGTCGAAGGCCAGGAATACGCCGACGCGACCTTCACGGGCTTGGCGGCCGGCAAAGCGCCCGAGCGCCACGGCCCCTTCGCCGATTACGACACGGCTAAAAAAGCCTGGCAGGCGCGTACGATGGCCACCATCGACAACGCGCTGATCCGCTATCGGATTATCGAGGGTTAAACCCGCACTTCCAGCACCCGCGTTTTGCGGACAAGGCGGTCCTCGAGGTCGAGCGAGGTCGGCACCGTATAGCGCGCGATTTCGGCAAGGCCGGTCGCGGGCAGATAGGCGCGGCCGGGATCGGCGACCAGCACATGCGCGCCGGCCGTGGCCGCCGCTTTGAGCCAGGGCCAAACCTTGTCGGCCATCGGCTTTTCGTAAAACACGTCGCCCGCGAAGATCACCTCCCAGCCGGAGGCGGGCTTGGCCAGTACATCGGCGTTGAGGATGTCGAGCGTCACGCCGTTGGCGTCGGCGTTCAACGCCATCGCGCTGCAGGCGAAGGCGTCGATCTCGCAAGCGGTCACCTTTGTGGCACCCGCTTTGGCGGCGGCGAGCGCGGCGACGCCGCTGCCGGCGGCGAAATCCAGCACGCGTTTGCCCGCGACGATTTCCGGCCGGTCGAGGGTGAGGCGCGCCAGCGCTTGGCCGCCCGGCCAGGCGAAGGCCCAATAAGGCGGGGGCAAGCCGGTGCGTTCCAGCGTCGCCTCGGTCGCTTCCCACAATTCGGTCGCGCGGCTGGCGAGGTGCAGCACGAGTTCGGGGATCAGCGACGGGTGTTCGAGGCGCGTTTGCGCGCGGATGAAATCGGCGCGATCGACGCTCAAAGCGCGCCCGCCGCGATCAAACCGGCGAGCAGCAACCAGCCGAACAGGCGATTCGACTTGAATTTGGCGAGGCAGTCATTGGGATCGTCGAACCGGCAATCCCATACTTGCCATGCAAGCTGGATCGCCCCCGCCCCCAGCGCCAATTCGAAGGCGTAGCCAAGGCCCGCGACGCGATCCATCGCGGCCAGCAGCAACACGGCGGCGGCGTAGAACAAGCCGATGCCCACGCGCGAGGATTCGCCCAGCCGCAAAGCCGACGACTTCACGCCGACCAGCACGTCGTCTTCTTTGTCCTGATGCGCGTAGATCGTGTCGTAGCCCAGCGTCCAGAAAATCCCGGCGACGTAAAGCAGCACGGGCGCCCAATCCAGCGTGCCGGTGGCGCTGGCATAGCCCAGCAACGCGCCCCAGTTGAACGCGAGACCAAGAAAGAATTGCGGCCACCACGTAATCCGCTTCATCAACGGATAGGTGAAGACCAGGATCAGCGACGCCGCACCCACCATGATGGCGAACAGGTTGAATTGCAGCAGGATGACGAAGGCGAGCGCCATCTGCGCGAACATGAAGGCGACGGCCTTCTTGACCGAGACGGCGCCGGACGCGATCGGCCGGTCGGCGGTGCGCGCGACTTGGCGATCGAATTCGCGATCGACGATATCGTTGAAGGTGCAACCTGCACCCCGCATCAGCAAAGCGCCAAGCCCATGCAGCACGAACAGCCACAGCCCGGTTGCGAAGCCGGGGGCCGCCAACGCGATCGACCACCAGCACGGGAACAGCAGCAGCCACGTGCCGATCGGCCGGTCGAAGCGGGCGAGGCGCGCATAGGGGCGCGCGGGCGGCGGCAAAAACCGGTCGACCCAGTTGCCCTTGGGGATGTCGCTCGCGTTCGTTTGCGCGTCCGCCGTCATGTGTTAGGGCTTTAGCATGAGCCGGGTCCCGCGTCTCCATATCCAAGGCAATCTCGCCGGCGGCGACGTGACGCTCGACGCCGACACGGCGC
>JAIUNH010000509.1 GCA_020161965.1 Pseudomonadota bacterium | reverse complement strand
CGTGCGCGCTGGTCATTTCCGTGCCCGCCGCGATGGCGTCGGGCCTTTCCGCCGGGGCGCGTAACGGCTTGTTGATCAAGGGCGGTGCGGCGCTGGAAGCGATCGGCCATGCGGCGACGATCGCCTTCGACAAGACCGGCACGCTGACCCAAGGCAAACCGCGCGTTACCGACGCGATCCCGGCCCCGGGCACCACCGAGGCCGAGCTGTTGTCGTTCGCCGCCGCCGTCGAAGCGGGCTCCGCCCATCCTTTGGCGAAAGCCGTCGTGGCCGCCGCACAAGCCAAGGGCGTTGCCGTGCCCGAAGCCCGCGCCGCGCGCGCGATTCCCGGCAAGGGTGTCACCGCACGTGTTGGAATAGCGCTGATCGAACTCGGCAGCCCGAGCTGGGCTGCCGAGAGCGGTCGTGCACTGCCCGATGGCGTCGAAGCGCTGGAGAGTACCGGCAAGACGGTCGCGCTCGTCTATCGCGACGGTGCAATGCTGGGCATGATCGCGATGCGCGATGAACCGCGCGATGAAGCGAAGAGCGCGATCGCGGGTCTGCGCGAACTTGGCGTGCGCGCGACGATGCTGACGGGCGACAATCCGCGCACTGCCGCCGCGATCGCGCAATCGCTGGGCATGGACTTCAAGGCGCAGCTCACCCCCGCTCAAAAACTCGCCGAGATCGATGCGTTGAAACGCAGCGGCGGCATCGCGATGGTCGGCGATGGCATCAACGACGCGCCCGCTTTGGCCGCCGCCGATGTCGGCATCGCGATGGGCGGCGGGACGGCAGCGGCCCTCGAAGCAGCCGACGCCGCGATCGTCAAAGATCGCGTGAGCGGCATCGCGGATCTCGTGCGCCTGTCGCGCTTCACGCTTTCAAATGTGAAGCAGAATGTGGCGATCGCCATCGGCTTGAAGGTCGTGTTCCTCGGCACGACGATCGCGGGAATCACCGGCCTATGGCCGGCGATTCTGGCCGATACCGGCGCCACGGTGCTGGTCACGCTCAACGCGCTGCGTCTGCTCGGTTGGCGGCCATCCGTATAATCATCTGAAATAACTGTATAAATCGGCGCGGACCTGATCTGCGCGGATGGGGGTCGACGCAAGAACGCCACAAAGACTAATCCTTGGGGCATCCGGAGAAACGCCCCATGCCCGACGATACGCGCGGCCAAGCCGCCGACATCACCGCTTCCCCCGCCGATTTCGCCGCCCCGAAGATCGCCCCCACCGCCGCCAACGGCGCGTTCGCGGTCGTGTTCTCGCTGTCGTTCTGCCATTTCCTGAACGACACGATGCAGTCGATGATCCCGGCGATCTACCCGATCCTCAAGGAAGCGCATGGGCTCGATTTCGGCCAGATCGGTTTGATCACCCTCGCCTTCCAGATCACCGCGTCGATGTTCCAGCCGGTGATCGGCTTCGTCACCGATCGCAATCCGCGCCCCTATTCGCTCGCCATCGGGATGGGCTCGACCTTGATCGGCCTGCTGCTGCTGTCGCAAGCGCATAGCTATCCGCTGATCCTGCTCGCGGCCTGCCTTGTCGGCCTCGGCTCGGCCGTGTTCCATCCCGAAGCCTCGCGCGTCGCGCGCCAGGCATCGGGTGGTCGCCATGGCCTCGCCCAGTCGCTGTTCCAGGTCGGCGGCAATGCCGGCTCGGCGCTCGGACCGCTGCTTGCCGCGTTGATCGTGCTGCCCTATGGCCAGGGCAGCATCGCCTGGTTCTCCGCCGCCGCGTTCGTCGGCATGGCGGTGCTGTTCTGGATCGGCGGCTGGTACGCGCGCAACATGAAGCCGCGCACGGCAAAAGCCGGTATCTCGACCGCCGGCATGGCTGCCGCTTTGGGCAAGCGCAAGGTCGCGATCGCGGTCGGCGTGATGGTGGCGCTGATCTTCTCGAAGACCTTCTACACGGCGGCGTTCACGTCCTATTTCACGTTCTATCTGATGGGCCGCTTCGGCGTGGACGTGCAGACCGCGCAATACGCGCTGTTCTCCTTCCTGCTGTCCGCCCCCATCGGCGCGCTCGTCGGCGGATGGCTGGGCGACCGCATCGGCCGCTTGCCGATCATTTGGTTCTCGATCCTCGGTGCGCTGCCCTTCTCGCTGGTGCTGCCTTATGTCGGGTTCGAGGCGACGCTGATCCTCGCCTTCATCGTCGGCTTCATCATGTCGTCGTCGTTCTCGGCGATCCTGGTCTACGCGCAGGAATTGATTCCCGGCCGCGTCGGCTTGGTCGCGGGCGTGTTCTTCGGCTTTTCGTTCGGGCTGGGCGGCATCGGCGCCGCGGCGTTGGGCGAGATCGCGGATATCCACGGCCTCGACACCGTCTACGCGATTTGCGCCTATCTGCCGGCGATCGGGCTGCTGACGATCTTCCTGCCGCCGCAGCCCTCGCGCATCGCGAAGAGCTAGACCGACATCCGGCGGCGGATTTCGTCCTCGTCCATATTCGCCTTGGTGCCGGCGAGGGAAACCTCGCCGCGCTCCATCACGTACCAGCGATCGGCGAGTTCCTTGGCGAAGTCGAAATACTGCTCGACCAGCACGATCGCCATGTCGCCGCGCTGGCGCAGATACGCGATCGTCCGGCCGATATCCTTGATGATCGAGGGCTGAATGCCCTCCGTCGGCTCGTCCAGCACCAGCAGCTTCGGGCGCATCGTCAACGCGCGGCCGATCGCCAATTGCTGCTGCTGGCCGCCGGATAAATCGCCGCCGCGCCGCCCGAGCATTTCCTTCAGCACCGGAAACAGATCGAACAGATCGTCGGGGATCGAACGCTGACCGCGCGGCAGTGGTGCAAACCCGGTTTCGAGATTTTCCTTCACCGTCAGCATCGCGAAAATCTCGCGGCCCTGCGGCACATAGGCGATGCCGGCGCGCGCGCGATCCTCGGGCGCCATCGCGTCGATGCGTTTGCCTTCGAAGGTGATCGACCCGGCGGAAATTCCGCGCTGCCCCGTAATCGCACGCAGCAGCGAGCTTTTGCCCACGCCGTTGCGGCCCAGCACACAGCACACCTCGCCGAAATGCGCTTCGATCGAGATGCCGCGCAAGGCCTGCGCCTGACCGTAATGAAGATCGATCTTGTCGAC
>JAIUNH010000508.1 GCA_020161965.1 Pseudomonadota bacterium | reverse complement strand
AAAAATATATTGAATTAGTCGGCGAACTTCGGTGATTTTATTGAGATCGCTTGGCCAGCTCTTCAAATGCGCGGGCCATGCGCGCGGCATCGGCGTCCCGTTTGGCGATCAGGCGCGCGCGCGCATTCGCGCGCCACTCGAGCGCACGTGTCGGATCGGCTGCAATCCGTATAGCTTCTGCTACCAGTGATTCGTCGTCGTCGTGGGCGGTCCAAGGCCTGTCGATCGCCTTCGCTAACCAGCGTCCGATTCGGCCAAGCGGCGAGTTGTGAACGCGACTTAAAACTTCGACGCCTTGCCAGGCCGCTTGGAACATCGTCGTACCACCGGAAACCGGAACAGTCGCAAGCGCCACATCGATGTCGCGATAGGCTTCGAGATAGCCGGGCCAGCCATGCGCCGACCCAAAGGAAATGCGCGAGGCTGCAACGCCGCGGGATTCGAACTCGACGAGCAGGTGCGCGGCCATGCCAGGTAAGGCTACATCGCGATTCGCGAGATGAAATCGTGCGGACGGTACCGCGCGCAGCACTTTGGCCCAAAGATCGAGCGTCGGTGCACCGACTTTATAGAGCTGCGTAAGGGATCCGAATGTGAAGCCTTCACCCCGCGATAACGGGCCGGGCACTATGGGCGGATGGGGTTTGTCGACGCAATCCGGATCGTAAATGAACGCACCATCCGGCAAATGAACGATTTTGCCTTCGTAGGCGAGTTCGTCGGGCGGATAGAGCGATTCATAGCCGAGCACGTAATCGATCGACGGATCGGGATTGGGACCCGACATGTTGAACCATGTCGCCTGACGCCGCGCGGGCCGCAACATCATCAAGCGTGCCGAAAACGGCCCGAGCACGTCGTCCATATCGACCAGTAGATCGAGATCTAGCGCGCGAATATAGTCCGCCGCCATGCGCCACGCGGTTGGATCGCTCTCACTCGCGAAGGACAGCGCGGGCACATAATGGATGGTACCGGGAGGTAATACGGCTTCTGTGGCTTTCAACACCCCTGTGCCGCCCAACGGTAATAGGAATGTTTCGACGGCATCGTGGTCCAGCGCCGCAAAAAGCGGATGAGCCAACGGCATATAACTTTCCTGATCCAAGCAAGCGCTAAGAAAGCCCAAACGAGGCCGCGCATGCGTGGTGATCTTAGGAGCAGCAAGCGCCCGTTCGGCGCCGCGGGCTTCGAGATTGCGATAGTAGAATGACTTGTCAGCCGCAATAGCAGAATCCGATGCATCGTGTGCGTAAATACCGGTAAGTAGCAACATCAGGTCTGCGGCTTGTGAAGCCCAAGCGTCGACATAGCCACGCGCAATTTCGCGCGCCGCATCGGCCTCTCCGATGGCTCGTAAAGCGACTGCGCGGGCATAGGCGATCTGCGCAAGGGTACCTGGCGCATGATCTGATCGCTCTACCTCCGCCAGAAACGTCGCGTCGCCCAGTGGATCGCAAGTCGACGGAAACGCCGCGATATAGGCGCGCAGCAATGCCTCGTCGTTCGGGTTCGCACGCACGATCTCGCGCACTGCGTGGCGATAAGCCTCGTACTTACCGGCAGGTGCACCGCGCAATATGGCTTCAAGGGTGCGAAGCCGATCTTGGCGATCAACGGAATCGACGCAGGCGGTCAGTAACGGTGACAAAGCGGCAAGGGTGTCACCCGCCTGTATCGCCATCGCCGCCGCGAACCACGCGATTCCAGGATCGTTCGGACGCAGCGTCGACAAACGTCGGAAGTCGCCAAAAGCTTCAGCGATGCGTCCCGCCTTAGCATGCTCCAATCCACGCGCCGCGAGTAGCGCCTCGCCCGGCCCCGTATTTGCCGCACCGGGCAAAAACTTGGCGAAGAAATCCGTGTAGATCGGTCCGCACACCTCTGGCGCCTGAAACAAGCACGAATGACCGAGTCCTGCGATACGAACCAGTGAAAAGAAAGGCCCACGATAGGCTGCGCGTAATGCAGCTTCACTTTCGGCGTCGATGCAGCCCGTCAGATCCGTCGTCTTTCGCTCTGGGAGAAGCGGAATGTCGCCCGCGACGACCAACAGCGGAACTCCAACCCCGGTGAACACCGTTTCGTGCGTACGGGGATCTATGCTTCCAAAGGCGGGGTCAAAGCCAAGCGTTTCACGCGAGTAGTTGGCGAGACGTTCGCGCCAATCGCTTGCCGGCATTGCTTTATGGAGTTTGCCCACGACATCGCGGACCTGCCATTGCTGGGCGGTACGGATCACCGGGTCATCTATGGCAAGTGCCATCACGACATCCGGCCGCGCGACGGTGAGGTGGGCGGCGACGATTCCGCCGATTGATATCCCCAAAATGCCGTAAGGTCTGCCGCCAAATCTTTCGTCAGCGAGTGCGCCCAAAAGGCGTGAGGCTATCGCAATCTGAGAATCGCCAAAATCGGCATCTTGCCGCGAGGCGTGCATATCGGGACACAGCCAATCGAATGCGTCACCGAATCCCTTCGCGAGCGCCGGTGCTAAGCGCGCCGCTTCGCCATACGATCCGGGAATAACCAGCAGTTTAGGGCGTTGCGCCGTCTCGCCTTCGGCTGCACGTGCTGTCAGACGTATTCCGCCTATATCAAATGAAACTTCGATGCCCGGAATATATTGTTGGATCATCGTCTCACGCTGGCGGTTTGACGATGATGCCTTGGCCCGTGGGCAAGCCCAGGATCGGCACGTTCCATTCCTTCGCGAGTTCGTCGAAGGCGCGCTTCTGGTTGATATGCGGCGTCCAATTATAATCGTCGAGCAGGATTACGCCGCCCGGCGACAGCAGCGGCCAGAAATGGCGCGCCGCCGCGATTTCAGGAAAGACGATATTCATGTCGATCGACAGATAGGCGACGCGCGTCGCATGGATCTGCGCCAGCGTGTCGGGCACGGGACCGCGCACGATGCGCACGTTGGGGAATTTCGCGAATTTATCGACCACGATGTCGTAAGCGCCGCCGCCGCGATATTCGGCGTTGTAGCCTTGCAGGCCGATGGCGCGTTCGGCCTCGTTGATCTGGTCTTCGGGCAGGCCGTCATAGGTATCGGCCAGCCACATCGTGCGGTCGGTCAATTTGCCGAAGC
>JAIUNH010000507.1 GCA_020161965.1 Pseudomonadota bacterium | reverse complement strand
AGGAAGGTCTGCTTGGCGCGGCTGCGCACCGACAACACGTAATTCGGGCCGACGAACACCGCGACCTCGCCGACCGACAATTCGCCGCCATCGATATCGACCAGTTGAATGATCGCGAATAGCGAGTCGCCGTATTCCTCGATCTTCGGGCGCTGATGGCCGCGCAGCGCGTCCTCGACCGCCAATTCGTGCAGGCCGAATTCGCGGCGCATCGCCTCCATCTCCGCCTGGTCGGGATCGCGCATGGCGACCCACACGAACGTCCCGGGCGTGTGCAGGACTTCGCTAATCCGCTCGACGGGAATGTCGGAGAGCTTTTTGCCCTCCTGATAGGCGACGCAATTCAGCAGCATGGGGGCGCCCCGGGGTGAACGGGCGCACCCTAGCAGGCGATTGACGCAAATCAAGGAACGCGGAGCGGAACGGCGCGATATTCGCCCTACGCCACCCAGGAGCCCCCATGACCCGCGAAGCATTCCAAGATCGTTTGAGATTCAATCGCATCGACGCCGCGACGGGCGAGGCCTTGCGCACGATCTGGCCGCTGATCAAACCGGCCTTGCCGGGGATTCTGGCGCGCTTCTACGTGCATGTTAAAAACTGGCCAGACATCGCCAGCCTGTTCGCCAACGAAACCGCAATCGCGCGGGCGAGCCAAGCCCAAGCGGGGCATTGGGCGCGGTTGTTCACCGGCACGTTCGACGCCGAGTACGAAGCCTCGGCCCGCAAAATCGCCGTGGTCCACACAAGGATCGGCCTGCCGCTGGAGCCCTATCTGGGCGGCTATCTGATGGTGTTGGAGGAATTGCAGGCGCTGCTTCTTGCGGCGCGCATGCAGGGCTTGGGTGCCGCGCGTCGCCGCGCGCAGCTCGAAGCCGAATTGCGCGCCGTCGATCGGGCGGTGATGTTCGATATCGAGACCGTTGTCGGTATCTATCTGGCGGAGGGCAAGGCGGAGTATGGTCGCCGCCTCGACCAGCTTGCCGGGCAGTTCGACGCGTCGATCAACGGCTTCGCCGACCGCGTGGCAGGATCGGCCGATGCGTTGCGCCAAGGCGCCGACCGGCTGCTGAACGGCGCCGAACGCGGTGCGAGCGGCGCGGCCCAGGCCGCCGACGGCGCCGCCAAATCGTCGGACAACATGCAGGCCGTCGCCGCCGCAACCGAGGAGATGACCGCATCGATCGGCGAGATCAACCGCCAAGTCGCGCACGCGGCGGACACGGCCGTGCAGGCGGTCGCGACGGTCGAACGCACGGACAAGATCGTCCGCAGCTTGAACGAAGCCGCCGATCGCATCGGCCAAGTCGTGACGTTGATCCAATCGATCGCCTCGCAGACCAATCTTCTGGCGCTGAACGCGACGATCGAAGCCGCGCGCGCGGGCGATGCGGGCAAAGGTTTCGCGGTCGTCGCGGGCGAGGTCAAGGCGCTGTCGGGCCAGACCGCGCGCGCGACCGACGACATCGCCACGCAAGTCAGCCAGATCCAAAGCGTGGCCCGGGATGTCGCCGCCGCGATGGGCGACGTCGCCCGCGACGTGAGCCGCATCCGCGAAGCCGCGACGGCGATTTCTGGCGCGGTCGAAGAACAAGGCGCCGTGACCGCCGAGATCGGCCGGTCCGTGGCCGACGCCGCCGCAGGATCGTCGCGCGTGACCGGTGCGGTGAGCGACGTGCGCGCGGTTTCGCAGGAAACGACCGGGGCCGCGCGCAACGTCGCCGATGCAGCGGGCGAATTGTCGAAGAACGCGGCCGAACTGCGCACGCAGGCGACCGACTTCATCGAGAAGATCCGCGCCGCCGACCGGCGCGGCGAGCCGCGCGAACGCGCCAGCGCCACCGCGCGGCTGACCATCGGTGCCGTGGCGCTCGAAGGCTATCTCAAGGATATTTCCGGCGGCGGTGCGGCCTGCCGTTTGGATGCGAGCAAACTGCCCGCCGGCGACGTCGCGCGGCTCGAGATCGGCGGCGTCGCGGCCGACGTGAAGATCGTCAATCGCGCCGTCAATCTCGTGAATCTGCGTTTCGCCGATCCGGCGATCGGGGCGCGCGTGAAGACGATCGTCGAATCGGCCGAGCGGCGCGCGGCCTGAAGGTCAGAACACCGACCAGCCGGTCCGCGCGGCGAGTTTTTCGAGGGCGAGACCGCCCAGCAGCGACGTGCCCGCCGCCCCCAGCCCCGGCGACCACACGGCAATCGCCGCCCGCTTGGGCGCCACCGCCAGAATGCCGCCGCCGACACCGCTTTTGCCCGGCAGGCCGACACGGAAGGCGAAATCGCCCGACGCGTCGTAATGGCCGCAGGTCATCATGACCGCGCAAATGCGCCGCGCGCCCGCCGCGTCGATCACCCGGCGCTTGGCCAGCGGATCGACACCTTCGTTGGCGAGGTAGAGCCCCGCGCGCGCCAAGGCAAGGCAGCTTGCGGCGATGGCGCATTGGCCGAAATAGACGGCCAGCACGTCGTCGATCGGATTATGGATGTTGCCGAAAGCGCGGATGAAATTGGCAAGGCTGGCGTTACGAAATCCGGTCGCGGCTTCCGACGAAGCGACTTCCGCGTCGCGCGCGACGGGTTCGCCGCCAGCACGCTCGCGTAAAAAGCCGAGGATATCGGCCGCCGCCCCGTCCGGCCCGCGCCCGTCCAGCAGCGTGTCGGTAACGACCAGCGCGCCCGCATTGATCAACGGATTGCGCGGGATGCCGCGCTCGGCCTCCAGCTGCACGATCGAGTTGAACGGCGAGCCCGACGGTTCGCGCCCGACCCGCGTCCAGAGTTCTGCCCCCGACCGGCCCAGCGCCATGGTCAGAGTGAAGACCTTCGAAATACTCTGGATCGAGAACGGCGTTTTCGCGTCGCCCGCAATCGCCGCGTTGCCCTCGAGATCGACGACCGCAATGCCGAATTTCTTGGCATCGACCCGCGCCAAGGCCGGGATGTAATCCGCGACCTTGCCCTCGCCGCGCCGCGGGGCGAGTTCGGCGTAGATCTCGTCGACGATGTTTTGCAGATCGGTCATGACGACCGAAAGACTATCGCCCAAGCCCAAGAAACGCGAGAACGCCCTTGGCAGCCGCATGGCCCGTCGCGAAACAG
>JAIUNH010000506.1 GCA_020161965.1 Pseudomonadota bacterium | reverse complement strand
GATCGAGAAGATCGTCGCGCCGATATTCGCGGCGGTGGTTTGGGCCATACGCTCGGCCGTGTGGCGCGCGGTGACGTGGCCGATTTCATGGCCGAGGACGGAGGCGAGTTCGGCCTCGCTGCCCATCAGCGCCAGCAAGCCGCGCGTGATGTAGACGTAACCGCCGGGCAGGGCGAAGGCGTTGTAGATGTCCGAATTCAACACCGTGAAGGTGAATTTGAGATCGGGCAGCTCCGAGCGGCGCGCGAGTTGTTCGCCTACGCGCTGCACATAGGCGGCGAGGCGCGGATTGTTATAGGCGCCGCCGAACGCTTCGAGCACCTTCGGGTGTTCGTCCGCGCCGATCTTGGCTTCGTCGGAAGCCGACATGGTGACGAATTGCGAGCGGCCGGTCGCTTGGTTCTGCGCGCAAGCGCCGAGCGTCAGGGCCGAAAGGGCGAGGGCGGACGCGACCAGCGCGCCGCGAAGGCGGTAAATCCGGTTCATGCGGCCCCGACTCTGCGGCGTTCCAGGCATGCGCGTCAACGCCCAGTCAACGCCTTGACCCCGCCCGG
Source organism: Pseudomonadota bacterium (assembly GCA_020161965.1). Taxonomy (GTDB): domain Bacteria; phylum Pseudomonadota; class Alphaproteobacteria; order CACIAM-22H2; family CACIAM-22H2; genus Tagaea. The sequence goes on along the minus strand of JAIUNH010000506.1, from coordinate 2,546 downwards.
AACGCGGGCGCAAAGTGCCTCGCCATGCCCGCCCCCGACGCGACCGCGCGTACCGATCTTTTTCCGCCCATCGATCCCTACGGCACGGGCTTTTTGCGCCTGGACGACCGGCATTCGATGTATTGGGAGCAAAGCGGAAATCCCCGCGGCGTGCCGGTGATTTTCCTGCATGGCGGGCCGGGGGCCGGCGCCACGCCAGCGCATCGCCGGTTCTTCGATCCCTATCATTATCGCATCGTGGTTTTCGACCAGCGCGGGGCGGGGCGATCCACGCCGCATGGCGCGATCGAGGACAACACGACGCCGCTTTTGGTTGCGGATATGGAGCGCTTGCGTCTGCATCTGGGCATCGATCGCTGGCACGTGTTCGGCGGGTCGTGGGGCTCGACGCTCGCCTTGGCTTATGCCCAAACCCATCCCGAACGCGTGCGCTCGCTGACGCTGCGCGGCATCTTCCTGGGCCGTAAGCCGGAGCTCGATTGGTTTCTTTACGGCATCGGCAACGTCTTCCCCGAAGCGTGGCGCGCCTTCGCCGAACATCTGCCGGAACACGAGCGTTCCGATTTGCTCGGCAATTACTGGCGCCGCTTGATCGACGCCGATCCGGCGATCCACCTCGCCGCCGCGCGGGCATGGAGTGCCTATGAAGGTTCGTGCTCAACGCTGCTGCCCAGCCCCGAAACCGTGCAGGCCTTTTCCGAAGATCGCATGGCGCTGGGGCTCGCGCGCATCGAAGCGCATTACTTCCGCAACGGGTTGTTCATGGCGGAGAACGCGTTGATCGACGGTGTCGCGCGCATGCGCCACATCCCCGGCACGATCGTGCAGGGCCGCTACGATATGGTTTGCCCGATCGTCAGCGCCAATCTGCTGGCCAAGGCCTGGCCCGAGGCGCGCTATCACATCGTCGCCGATGCCGGCCATTCGGCGATGGAGCCGGGCATTCGCGCCCAGCTCGTCGCCGCGACGGAAAGGGCCAAGCGCTTGTGAGCGGGCCCGCGATGATCGAATTGATGATCGAGACGTGGCGCGTGCCCGGCGTCAAACCCCATTACCTGTGGAGCGTGTGGGAGGACGGCAAGCGTTCCGCCCTTTCGCGGCCCCATCCTTCGCTCGATATCGCCGAGACCGACGGTATCGATTATGTGCGGCGCAATTTCGGCCGCGATCCCGACAGAGTAACCCCCATATGACCGCGACCGCTGCCGCCCCTTCGCCCGTGCCCACCCGCGACATCGCCGTGATCGGCACCGTGGGCCTCGTCCACTCGACCAGCCATCTGTTCCAATTCGCGCTGCCGCCGATGTTCCCGCTGTTGCAGGCGGAATTCGGCGTGAGCTACGCGGCCTTGGCGCTGGTCATCTCCACCTTCTACGCGGCGTCGGGTTTCGGTCAGGCGTTCGTCGGCATCATCGTCGATCGCCATGGCGGGCGGCAGACGCTCGCCTGGGGCACGACCGCCTTGTCGATCGGCGTGGGCGGCATGGCCTTCGCGACCGAATTCTGGATGCTGTTCCCGCTCGCCTTCCTGGCGGGGGCGGGCAATTCGGTGTTCCACCCGGCCGATTTTTCGATCCTGTCGAGCCGCGTGTCGCCCCGTCTGATCGGCCGCGCCTTCGCGATCCACGCCTTCGGCGGCACGATCGGTTATGCGGCGGCCCCCGTGCTGCTCTCGGTGTTGGGTTTCGCCTTCGGCTGGCGTACGGCGTTGATTCTTGCCCTGGCCTACGGTCTTTCCCAGGCGCTGATCGTCTGGCAGGCGAAGGATTTGCTGGGCGCGGGGCCCGCACCGGGCTCGGCGATCCGCAAGGAAAGCCCGCGCGAGATCGCGCGCGGCTTCGCCAAGCTGATGGCGATGCCGGCCTTGCTGACCGCCTTCGCCTATCTGGCGTTGACGTCGATGGCGGGCGGCGCGGTGCAATCCTTCGGGGCGGCCACGCTGTCGCTGATCCATTCGGTCGACTACCAGACCGCGACGCTGGCGGTGACGCTTTTCCTGGCGGCGCAGGCGGTCGGCATTTTGATCGGCGGCTTCATGGCCGACGCGACCGAGCGCCACGAACTCGTCGCCGGCATCGGCCTGTTGGTCGCCGGTGCGGCGATCGCGGCCATTCTGCTGCCCGGCCAAAGCTACGGCTTCGCGGAACTCTGCTTCGCGACGGCCGGTTTCGCGATCGGCGTCACCTCCGCCTCGCGCGATCTGCTGGTGAAGAAAGTGTCGCCGCCCGGCGCCACGGGCCGCACCTTCGGTCTGGTCTATTCGGGCTTCGATATCGGCTTCCTGATCGGGCCCTTCGTCGCGGGCGTGCTGATCGATTTGGGCCGCGTCGATCTGGTGCCGGTGATGGTGGCGCTGATCTACGTGCTGACGCTGGCGGTGATCCGCGCGGTCGATGGGTTCGGCCGCGCCAATCGGGCGGCGAAAGCGGGCGCGCCGGCGCAATGAAGCGCCTCGCCGCCGCGCTGGCGGTCCTGGTCGCACTCGCCGCACCCGCGGCGGCGCAGCACAAGCCCGTGGCGCTGCCCACGCCCGTGACGCTGCCTAC
>JAIUNH010000505.1 GCA_020161965.1 Pseudomonadota bacterium | reverse complement strand
GATATTGGAGCCGATGTCGAACGCCACCTGGCCCGGGCGCAGCATGCGGTTCAGCAGCTTGGAGATTTGCGGCCGGAACGCGCCGTAGAAATAGATGTACCATTCGAGGAAGGAATGCGTGTCGATGTTGATCAACATGCCTTCGTCGTAATCGATGACCGCCTTCACCGGCCGCGCATTGCCCGGCGGGTGCAGGGCGCGCACCAGCTTATCGGTCCCCTTCGGGTGGAAGCGGCGGGTGAGCCAGGCAAGGGCCGGAACCCAGGCCGGGTGATCGGGGCCGAGATCGGGCGGGAGGGCCTTGTAAGACTCGGCCGAAGCAGGCGTGTCGGTCATGGCGGCTCGCAAATTTTCGCTCAAAGCTCGAGCGGACAAACTGGTTCCGGTCATCGGGCGGGGGGCTCGATTTGGTGACGGTTCTCAATAAACGAACCGCCCGAACCCCTATTCCCCAAATCCCCCTGTTAATCGTGTTTTGCCCCAGCTTTTGGCCGGTCGCAACAATTTGCTGTAATATCCGGTAATAATATGGCGGCGCGCGGTCCACCGATGGGCTGCGACAATGACCGCACGCCCCCGGAGATTCCCGATGCCGTCCCATACCGAGAGTCGTAAGACCGAAATTCTGGACAGGCTTTGCGCGATGGCGCGCCAGCGCCTCCCCGCCGGATCGGGGATCGCAGCCGCCGATGCCGCAGAGGCATTTATTCAACGATTCTATGGCAATGTGGCCGTCGAGGACCTTGAAGACCACACGCCGGACGATCTTTACGGCGCCGCGATCGCGCTTTTCGCGTTCGGCCGGACCCGCCCGCCGAATAAAGCCAAGGTTCGTGTGTACAATCCGCGCTTGTCGGAACATGGCTGGCACTCGACCCATACGGTGATCGAGATCGTCAACGACGACATGCCCTTCCTGGTCGACTCGGTCACCGCCGAGATCAACCGGCGCGATTTGTCGGTCCATCTCGTCATCCACCCGGTCGTGCCGGTCAAGCGCGACGCGAGCGGCGCGGCGCTGGCGATCGACGAGTCCGGCAATCGCGAAAGCTGCATGCATGTCGAGATCGACGCGCAAGGCGATCAAGCGCAGCTCGATGCGATCCGCGCCGGCCTCGAAGCCGTGCTCGCCGATGTGCGCGCTTGCGTCGAAGATTGGCAGGCGATGCTCGGCCAAGCGAAAGACGTCATCGCCGAATTCGATGCCGGCAAGCCGCCGCGCGGACCCGAAGAAATCGCCACCGCGCGCGACTTCCTCAACTGGCTCGTCGCCGATAACTTTACCTTCCTCGGCTATCGCGAATACGCCTATCAGGGCGAGGGCGCCAATTTCCGCGCGAGCGTGCGCGCGGACAGCGGTTTGGGCCTCGCGCGCGACGAAAGCTTCATCGTATTCGACGTGCTGCGCCGCATCGCCGAGCTACCGTCGTTGCAGCAATTCGTCCGCGCACCCGAATTGCTGCGCGTGGCCAAGGCCAATCGCCGCTCGACCGTACATCGCGCGGTCTATCTCGACGCGATCGGCGTCAAAGTCTACGGCTCCGACGGCACGGTGACGGGCGAGAAAGTCTTCCTCGGCCTGTTCACATCGACCGCCTATATGCAGCGGCCGCGCGATATTCCGCTACTGCGCGACAAGGTCATCGCCGTCACCAAGCGCGCGGGTTTCGGCACCAAGGGCCATGCCGCCAAGGCGTTGCAGCATGTGCTGGAAACACATCCGCGCGAGGAATTGTTCCAGGCGACGGTGGACGAGCTGTACGACACCGCCGTCGGCGTCGTGCGTTTGCAGGAACGCCAGCGCATCGCGCTGTTCCTGCGCCGCGATCCGTTCGATCGCTTCATCTCGGCGTTGGTTTATGCGCCGCGCGATCGCTTCAACACCGAATTGCGCGAGAAGTTCCACGACATTCTCGCCAAGGCGTATCGCGGGCGCAAATCGGCGTACTACGTTTTGCTCGCCGACGATTCCGCGCTGGTGCGTTGCCATTTCATCGTCGGTCTGACGCCGGGCGACGTGCCCGATATGCGCGTCGACGATTTGGAAGCGCGCTTGGTCGAGGCCGGGCGCGGCTTCGCCGATCGCTTGAAGGACGCGCTGATCGCGGCGGAAGGCGAGGGGGCGGGTCTCGCCAAACTGCGCCGCTATCAAGCCGCTTTCCCGGCCGCCTATCGCGAACATTTCACGCCCGACCAAGCCGTCGCCGATATCGCGGCGGTGGAATCCGTCCTGGCGGCGGAAACCTCGCTCGCCCTCAATCTCTATCGTCCGGTCGAAGCGGCGGAGAACGAGCTGCGCTTGCGCATCTTCCACAAGGCGGCACCCGTACCTTTGTCCGACGTCATGCCGATGCTCGAATCGATGGGCCTTAAAGTGATGACGGAAGATCCCTTCCGCATCCATCCGCTCGATGGTTCGGCCAACGCACCGGCGGGCGACGTCTATATGCACGATATCGCGATGGTCGCGCGCGAAACGCGCGAGATCGATATCGCGCGGGTGAAGCCGCTGTTCGAGGGTGCGTTCTCCGCCGTATGGGCGGGCGATGCGGCATCGGACGGGTTCAATCGCTTGGTCATCGGGGCGGCGATGTCGTCGCGCGAAGTGACGGTGCTGCGCGCCTACGCCGCCTATTTGCGCCAGGCCGGGGCGACGTTCAGCCAGGCCTATATGGAGGATGCGCTCGCGCGCAATTCGAAGATCGCGCGCAAGCTCGTCGATCTGTTCCTGGCAGCACACGATCCCGCGCGCGACAAAGACCGCGACGTGACGATTCGCGGAATCGCGGTCGAGATTGGGCATCTGCTCGACGGCGTCGACAGCCTCGACGAAGACCGCATCTTGCGGCGCTTCCTCAATCTGATCGATTGCACGCTGCGCACCAATTTCTTCCAGGATAAAGCGTATCTATCGTTGAAGCTCGACAGCCAGCGCGTCGACGAATTGCCGTTGCCCCGGCCGCTGGTCGAAATCTGGGTCTATTCCACGCGCGTCGAAGCCGTGCATTTGCGCGGCGGCAAGGTCGCGCGCGGCGGCATTCGCTGGTCCGACCGGCGCGAGGATTTCCGCACCGAGATCCTCGGCCTCATCAAAGCCCAGATGGTCAAGAA
>JAIUNH010000504.1 GCA_020161965.1 Pseudomonadota bacterium | reverse complement strand
GCGGTCTGGGACTTCCTGTTCGACTACTACCCGTACTCCCCCGGTCGACTGACGACCTGGCACCCCGGCCACGGCGTCGTCCTCGCGGGTCCGGCAGCCACGACGTACCTGGCCGAACGCGGGTACGTCGCGGTCGACGGCGGCGTCACCGCGGACCCGGCCGCAGCGTCACCGCAGCGCCTCCGCCTCGCGATCGCGATCCTGGGCCGCACGCGCGACCGGGCGCCCATGACCGGGTGCTTCGGGCTGCACGAGTGGGCCATGACCTACGGCCAGGTCCAGGACGAGGTCCGGCACACCTACGTTCCGCTGCGCCTGGAGCCGGCCCAGATCACCGAGACGGTCGACGCGATCGGCCTGCGCTGCACGCACGTGGACGCCTACCGGTTCTTCACGCCCGAAGCCCTGCCGTTGAACGAGCACCGGCCCACCCGGTCGACCCAGCCCGACGACGAGCAGCCCGGCTGCCTGCACGCGTCGATGGACCTCTACAAGTACGCGTCGTGGTTCGCCCCGCTCGTCGGGTCGGACCTGGTGACCGACTGCTTCGAGAACGCGGCAGCGGCCCGCGAGCTCGACATGCGTGCCAGCCCCTACGACGTCTCGTCCTACGGGCTCGAGGCCGTGCGCGTGGAGACCGCCGAGGGCCGCCGGGAGTACGTCGAGCTCCAGCGGGCGGTCATCGAGCGGACCGCGCCGCTCCGGGACCGGCTGCTCCACGCGCTCGAGGGTGTGCAGGCGTCTCGTTGACCCGTCGCCCGACGGGCGGAACACTCCTGCCATGACGAGCACCCGGGGAATCGGCGGGATCTTCCTCCGCGCGCAGGACCCGGACCGGCTGAGCGCCTGGTACGCCGAACGGCTGGGAGTCGGTGCCGGAGGCGGAGCGCGACGGCATGAGCCCCGCCGCGCCCGCCCTGCCGGGGCACCGCGCCTATATCGGCCGCCTGACCGGCCGCGCCGAGCACGAGGTCACCGACCGGTTCCTGCGCGCCCAGATGGTGTGGGACCGCGCCTTCGCCTGCAACATCGCCGCCGCCCTCGCGGCCGGCCCCGCGGCGCCGCGCCTCGTGGTGGGGATCATCGGCCGCGGCCACCTGGAATACGGCTACGGCACCCCGCACCAGCTGGGCGCGCTCGGCGTGTCGCGCAGCGCGGTGCTGCTGCCCAGCGCCGAGGCCAGCCTCGCGCCCGCGGCGGTGGCGGGCATCGGCGCGGCGATCTTCCGCATCGACATGCCGGACCCGCCCACGCCGCGCACGGCCGCGGCGCCCGGCTGAGCGCGCCCTACTCCGTCGCGCGCCCTACTCCGTCGCGCGAGAGGGCCGCTCGCGCCGGCTCTCGGTCTTCAGCTGCCCGCACGCCGCCAGGATGTCCCGCCCGCGCGGCGTGCGCACCGGGGAGGAGAAGCCGGCATCCATCACGATGCGGCTGAACCGGTCGATCGCGCCCTGGGTGCTGGTTTCGTACGGGCTGCCGGGCCAGGGGTTGAACGGGATCAGGTTCACCTTGGCGGGCAGCCCGGCGATCAGGCGCACGAGTTCGCGGGCATCCGCCTCGCTGTCGTTCACGCCCTTCAGCATCACGTATTCGAAGGTGATGCGCCGCGCATTCGACAGCGTCGGGTATTTGCGGCACGCCGCGAGCAATTCGGCGATCGGGTATTTCTTGTTGAGGGGCACGAGCACATCGCGCAGATCATCGCGCACGGCGTGCAAGGAAATCGCGAGCATGACGCCCAGTTCTTCGCCCGCGCGCGGGATCAGCGGTGCGACACCCGATGTCGACAGCGTGATACGGCGCTTGGAAATCGCGATCCCTTCCGCATCCATGATGATGCGCAGGGCCTTCGCCACGTTCTCGTAATTGAACAGCGGCTCACCCATGCCCATCATCACGATGTTGGTGAGCTTGCGGTTCGTCTCCGGCCCCGGCCATTCGTCGAACGTGTCTTTGCACAGCATGACCTGCCCGACGATTTCCTCGGGCGTCAGGTTGCGCACCAAACGCTGCGTGCCGGTGTGGCAGAATTTGCAGGTCAGCGTGCAGCCGACCTGGCTCGACACGCACAACGCGCCACGATCGTCCTCGGGGATATGGACGGTTTCGATCTCCTGCCCGTCGGGCATGCGCAGCAGCCATTTCTTGGTGCCGTCGATCGAATCCTGCAGGCGCGACACATGCGGCCGGCGCACGGCGTAGCCTTCTTCCAGCTTCGCGCGCAGCTTCTTCGACATGTCGGTCATGTCGGCGAAATCGCGCGCACCCTTGCCGTAGATCCAGCCCCAAAGCTGCTTGGCGCGGAAGGCGGGCTCGCCCATCGTCTTGAACAGATCGCCCAATTCCTCGCGCGACATGCCGACGAGATTCGTGCGCCCGTCGGCGTGCGACGGGGCGGGCAGCGCCTCCTTGAACGGGGCGAGGGAAGGCGGCGAAATTTGGGGGTCGAGCATGGCGCCTTAATAGGCGCAGAGCCCCTTGGAGTCTACCGGCGTACGCCGCAGGCCTTATCGATCTCGGCCAAGGCCTTCTGGAACCCGGCCATCGGGAACGTGTCGACCGTTTCGGTGCCGCGCGAGGACGTCGCCTTGACCAGCGCGTTGGCCGTGGCGGGGGCAGCGCGCAGCGCCGCCACGATCTGACGATCGCCGTCGGCTTCCTTGGCCCAGGCGCCGGCGGCGTTCTGCTGGCCCAGCGTGGAGAGTGCGATTTTGGCGCGCCCGATCTCGATTTCCCCGCCGTCTTTCGGGGAATAGCCGGCCGTCCAGGTGAATTCGTCGTTCCGGCGCGGGTTCTGGTGATGCGCGATCATCAGCACGATGTCGCCGCGATTGGCGCCCGCCGGGCGGCTGTCGGATTTCGACGGCCGCACGATGGCGTAGCAAATCTTGGCGTTATTCGGGCCCGCCTCATAGGCGAACCATGTGTCGAACTTGCCGAGTTGCTTAGGTGCCTGCTGGGCATGGGCAAGGCCCGGCGCGAACAAAGCGCAAACTGCGGCCAGAAATCCCAACCGAATCGCGAATCGATGATCCGAAGTCATAACGGCGCCGTATCGCATTCACGATGCTTCACGTCAACCGCCCTGCCCCCCGCTTCCGCGACGATATGGCCG
>JAIUNH010000503.1 GCA_020161965.1 Pseudomonadota bacterium | reverse complement strand
GAACGGTTCGGGCGTGGTGCCCGTGCTGCCGCTCAACGAACTGTTGCGCCGGCCGGCCCCCGCGGCACCCGCCGCCGGGCAGCCCCAGCAGCAAGGAGCGGTGCGATGAGCCAAGTGAAACTCGCGGCAATCGCCATCGTCCTGGGCGGCCTCGCCATTCTGGCGTCGTCGGCCTTCTTCACCGTTGGGCAAGCGCAGCAAGCGCTGGTCCTGCAATTCGGCGCGCCCGTGCGCGTGGTGCAGGAGCCGGGTCTTCAAGTGAAGATCCCGTTCGTGCAGAACGTGCTCTACTTCGAAAAGCGTTTGCTCGACTTCGACGATACGCCGCGCGAAATCGTCATGGGCGACCAGGCGCGTATCGTGGTCGACGTGTTCGCGCGCTACCGAATCCGCGATCCGTTGATGTTCTTCACGGCCGCGCGCAACGAAGTCGGCATGCGCCAGCGTCTGGCGAACGCCGTGCAGTCGAACCTGCAGAACACGTTCGGTTCGGCGCCGCTGGGCGCGTTGTTCAACGAACGCCGCGCCGCGTTGATGCGCCAGATCACCGAAGGCGTCGTGTCGGAGACGCGCTCCTTCGGGATCGACGTGGTCGACGTGCGCATCATGCGCGCCGATCTGCCGACCGATAACTCGAACGCCATCTTCGCGCGCATGCAAACCGAGCGCGTGCGCGAAGCGACGTCCGAGCGCGCGCAAGGTGCGGAATCGGCCCAGCGCATCCGCGCCGAGGCCGAGCGCGACCGCACCGTCGTGTTGGCCGACGCTCAGCGCGACGCGGCGATCACCCGCGCCAAAGGCGACGAGGAAGCGGCGGACATCTACGCGAAGACCTACGGGTCCAACCCGGAATTCTTCGCGTTCTGGCGTTCGCTCGAGGCCTATCGCAAGTCGCTGTCGGAATCGAACTCGACCATCGTGCTGTCGCCCGATAGCGATTTCTTCCGCTACTTCCGCGAACAGCGCCCGGGCGGGGCACCCGCCCCGCGCCGCTGACCGACGCCAAGCGTGTCGGACCAAACGACGCCCGGCCGGGTTTCCCCCGCGCCGGGCGTTTCTTTTTCGAGCGTAACGACGGGTAACGCCGGGGGCGGCGCCGCGATTTGGCCGTAATCCACCGGCAGAAATGCGAAGTCCGGGGCTCCCGCTTGAACCGCACCGTCCGCCGCCTAACTCCCTGAAGGGCCGGTCTGGCGCTGCGTCGAGCGGCCCGGCATAATCGGCCGCAAGGCCCCCTTCACGATCCGAGGATCAGAACCTTGGCCATCTCGTTCGCAGCCTCTCTCCGCATCGCCGCCGTCGCGGCTTTGACCGTTTCGGCGATCCTGCCGGCCTATGCCCAAGCGCCGCAGGCAGTGCCTGCGCCGCCGGTCGCCCCTGCGCCGTCGCTGGCGGCACCGTCGCGCCCCATCGCGACGACGCTCGCCCCTTCGACCTTCGCCGATCTTGCCGAGCGTTTGCTGCCGGCGGTCGTGAATATCCAGGTCGTGACGGCGGCACCTGCACAGGCGCAAGGCCAACGCCCCGGCCAGGGCCAAGGGCAGCAACAGCCCCAGCAGCGCCGCCCCGACGCGCCGCAGTTTCCGCCCGGCTCGCCGTTCGAGGAATTCTTCCGCGATTTCTTCGATCGCCAGAACCCGCAAGGCCAAGGCCCGCAGGCGCAACGCCGCGGCCAGTCGTTGGGCTCGGGCTTCGTCGTCACGGCCGAAGGTTTCATCGTCACCAACAACCATGTGATCGACGGGGCGGAGGAAATCCGCGTCGTCTTCCACGACAACCAGACGCTTCAGGCCAAGCTGATCGGCAAGGACCAGCGCACCGATTTGGCGGTACTGAAGGTCGAAAGTCCGAAGCCGCTTCCTTTCGTGCGCTTCGGCGACAGCGACCGCGCGCGCGTGGGCGATTGGGTCGTCGCCATCGGCAACCCGTTCGGTCTCGGCGGGTCGGTGACGCAAGGCATCATCTCCGCCCGCCAGCGCGACATCAACGCGGGGCCGTACGACGATTTCATCCAGACCGACGCCTCGATCAATCGCGGCAATTCGGGCGGGCCGTTGTTCAACCTCGGGGGCGAAGTGGTCGGCGTGAACACCGCGATCTATTCGCCCACCGGCGGGTCGGTCGGTATCGGTTTCTCGATCCCGTCGGCGATCGCGCGCAACGTGGTCGATCAATTGCGCACCCAAGGCCGCGTGCGGCGCGGTTGGCTGGGGGTGAATATCCAAAGCGTGACCGACGAGCTCGCCGAAAGCGTGGGGCTCGACAAGGCGCGCGGCGCCATGGTCGCGCGTGTGCCGGAAAACGGCCCCGCCGCGAAGGCCGATATCAAAGCCGGCGACGTGATCGTGAAGTTCGACGGCAAGGACGTGACCGATATGCGCCGCTTGCCGCGCTTGGTCGCGGAAACGCCGGTCGACAAGGCGGTGAAGGTCGAAGTCTGGCGCAACCGTTCGACCGTCACGCTCGACGTGAAGCTGGGCGAGCTGGAGGAAGAGCAGGCGCAAGCGGCGGCCCCCGCCCAGCGCCAGCCGCAAAGCCCGGCGGCACCCGCCGGTCAGATCGAATTGCTCGGTATGACCATCGCGCCGATCACGCCGGAAACGAAGCAACGCTTCAATCTGGGCGACAAGGCCAAGGGCGTCGTCGTGGTGACGGTCGCCGAAGGCTCGGTCGCGCAGGAACGCGGGATTCGGGCGGGCGACGTGATCGTCGAGATCGCGCAGACCGAAATTGGCACGCCGGCCCAAGCGCAAGACAAGGTGCGCGAGCAGCGCACCGCCGGGCGGCGCTCGGTGTTGATCATGGTCGAACGCGGCGGCGAGCAGCGCTTCGTTGGCTTGCCGGTTTCGCCCGGCTGATCGCTTTCGATCGCGAAAAGGAAAAGCCCCGTGCCTAGGCGCGGGGCTTTTTTTCTTTAGGGCCGGATTTCTCGCCCCAGCGCTTGACTAGGCCTGCGTCGATATCGAACAGATCGAGCGCGCGGCCCACCGTGTGGTCGATCACGTCGTCCAGCGTTTTGGGCTTCGTATAGAAGGCCGGGACGGGCGGCAGAATCACCGCGCCGATTTCGGCGGCCTGCGTCATCGCGCGCAGATGGCCCAGATGCAGCGGGGCTTCGCGCGCCAGCAGCACCACGCGGC
>JAIUNH010000502.1 GCA_020161965.1 Pseudomonadota bacterium | reverse complement strand
CGTGACGATCTTCGCCGCGCGGTCGATCGCGACGACGGGATCGCCGGTGACGAGATCGATGCCGCGTTCCGCGTACCAGGTGCGATCGCCGAGGCCGATATCGGCGAGCGTCGCCTCCCCCGCCAAAACCGACGACAGAAGGATGCGGTTATAGGCGGGATTCGGCTCGGCGCCGATCGCGAGCGCGCCGTCCGCAAGGCCGCGCGCGTCGAGTTCGGCGAGCAGGCGTTGACCCGCCATGCCGTTTCCGACGACCACGATGCGGGATCGCGCCGACATCAGGCCGCGATCGACGGCGCCTTGTGGCGCGCGTAGAGGAATTCAAGCACCGCTGCCCGCGCCGACAGATAGGTCTGGTTGTTGACCAGATCGAGGCGCTTGCGCGGCCGTGCGAGTTGCACGTCGAGCACTTCGCCGATCGTCGCCGCGGGGCCGTTGGTCATCATCACGATGCGGTCGGAGAGCAGCACCGCTTCGTCCACGTCATGCGTGACCATCAGCACGGTGTTGCCCAAGCGTGCATGGATCTCCATGACCGAGTCCTGGAGATGCGCGCGGGTCAGCGCGTCGAGCGCGCCGAAAGGCTCGTCCATCAGCAGCACTTTGGGCTGCATGGCCAGCGCCCGGGCGATGCCCACGCGCTGCTTCATGCCGCCGGAAATCTCGCCCGGCCGCTTGTCCTTGGCGTGGCCCATATGGACAAGCTCAAGCTGCTGCAGCGTCCAGTCGTGGCGCTCGGCCTTCGACTTGGCGCGACCGAACACCTTGTCCACCGCCAGGCGTACATTGTCGTAGACGGTGAGCCAGGGCAGCAGCGAGTGGTTCTGGAACACGACCGCGCGATCGGGGCCGGGTTCCTCGACCGCCGTGCCGTCGAGGAAGACGACGCCCTTGGTCGTGTCCGCGAGGCCCGCGACGATGTTGAGCAAAGTCGACTTGCCGCAGCCCGAATGGCCGATGATCGACACGAACTCGCCTTGCGCGATGTCGAGATTGACGTCGCGCAGCACCTCGCTGACCGTACCGCCGCGCTTGAAGGATTTGTCGATGCGATCGAGTTTCAGATAGGCGTTCATTTGCGCCCTCCCTTCAATTCGCGGCCGTGCCGCGCGTCACGCGCGTCGCGACGAAAGCCACGATCCGGTCGAGGGCGAAGCCCACGAGCCCGATATAGACCAGCGCCACGACGATGTCGGGAATGCGCGAGGAGTTCCACGCGTCCCAGATGAAGAAGCCGATGCCCACACCGCCGGTCAGCATCTCGGCTGCGACGATGGCAAGCCACGCCAGGCCGATGCCGATGCGCAAACCCGTGAAGATGTAGGGGGCGGCGGCGGGCAGCATGATCTTCACGAAGAATTCGAGCGGATTGAGCCGCAGCACCTGCGCGACGTTGCGGTAATCCTGCGGGATGTTGCGGATACCGACCGCCGTGTTGATCAGGATCGGCCAGATCGCCGTGATGAAGATCACGAAGATCGCCGACGGATTGGCGTCGCGGAACGCGGCCAAGGAGATCGGCAACCACGCGAGCGGCGGCACGGTGCGCAGGATCTGGAACACCGGATCGAGCCCGCGCATCGCCCAGATCGACTGGCCGACGATCGCGCCAACCAGCACGCCGAAGATTGCCGCGAAGCCGAAGCCGATGGCCACGCGTTGCAGCGAGGTGAGCACGCGCCAGCCCAGGCCCATATCCTGCGAGCCCGCGACATAGAACGGCTCGGCAATCAGATCGAACGCCTGGGCCCAGACGACGGTCGGGGCCGGCAACGTGGCGCCGGGCCGGTCGAAGGCGATCTGCCAGATGCCCAGCAGAATCGCGATCGTGACGGCCGGTGGCAGTAGATTTGTCCACAGCGCCGTCAGAACCGGCTTCATCTTCGCGGCGAGCGAAGGTTGCGCGCGCTTTAGTTCCACCACGGCGGCGCCGACGGCTTTCGCCGCCGGAACCGGTTCGAGTTTGCGTGCGGGCATGCCCATCGTCATCTGCCTTCTCAGACCGCGGCGCGCTTGATGCGCACGGCTTTGAGATATTCGGCCGGGTTCGCCGGATCGAATTTCACGCCGTCGAAGAACGTCTCGACGCCGCGCGAATCCCCCGACACGTGATCCGAGATGCCCAGCGCCTTGGCCGACTGGATCCACAGATCCGAACGATTGACCTTGTCGACCAAGCCCTTCACGTCGAAATCGGGTTTGTAGCGGCCCCAACGCACGTTCTCGGTCATGAACCAGGTGTCGAGGCTCTTCCACGGATACGAAACCGTGCCGCCCTTGCCCCAGAACTTCATGAACAGATTGGTGCCCTTCTCGGCGCGACCGTTGCCATAATTGATGTCGCCCTTCAGGCGCAGATTGATGTCGGCCGGCGGCACGTTGAACCATTGGCGGCGGCCGACGATGTTGGCGAGTTCGTCCTTATTGCCGTCGCCCGCACACCATTGCTGGGCTTCCATCACCGCCATCATGATGGCTTGCGTGGCCTTGGGGTTCTTGTCGACCCACTCGGCGCGCATGCCGAGCACCTTTTCGGGATGGTTGAACCAAAGCTCGCCCGTGGTCAGCGCCGAGAAGCCGATATTCTGGTTCACGAGTTGCTCGTTCCACGGCTCGCCCACGCAGAACGTGTCCATATTGCCGACGCGCATATTGGCGACCATCTGCGGCGGCGGAACGACGATCACGCGGATATCATTGTCCGGATCGATGCCGCCGGCGGCCAGCCAGTAGCGCATCCAAAGATCATGCGTGCCGCCCGGGAAGGTGACGGCGGCGGTCAACTCGCCGCCGCGTGCCTTCTTGCGCTCGAACGCGGCCTTCAGCGGCGAGGAATCCTTGCCGACACCGAGATCTTTATATTCGTTGGAGACCGAAATCGCCTGCCCGTCCTCGTTGAGGTTCAGCAGCACATACATCGGCGTGGGCACGTTGTTCTGCGTGACAAGCCCGCTCGAGATCATATGCGTCATCGGGCGCAGGATATGGGCACCGTCGATGCCGTTGCTGGCGCCGCCCAGCACCATGTTGTCGCGCGTGGCACCCCACGAGGCTTGCTTCGAGACTTCAACGTCCGGCACGCCGTGCTTGGCGAACAACCCGCGCTCTTTGGCGATGATCAGCGGCGCGCTGTCGGTCAGCGCGATATAG
>JAIUNH010000501.1 GCA_020161965.1 Pseudomonadota bacterium | reverse complement strand
CGCGCTTGGACGGCGATCAGCGCGGCGGTGCCGCGCTGTCGATGCGCGCCGTCACCGGCAAGCCGATCAAGCTGGTCGGTCTCGGCGAAAAGATGGACGCGCTCGAGACGTTCCATCCCGATCGCGTCGCGGGCCGCATCCTCGGCATGGGCGATATCGTCGGCCTGGTCGAGAAGGCGCAGGCGACGGTCGAGGCCGAAACCGCCGAGAAGCTCGCCGCCAAGATCAAGAAGGGCGAGTTCGATTTCAACGACATGCTGTCCCAGCTTCGCCAAGTGAAGAAGATGGGCGGCTTGGGCGGCGTCATGGGCATGCTGCCCGGCGTTGCCAAGATGCAAGCGCAGATGAAGAACGCGAACGTGGACGAAAGCCTGCTGCGCAAGCAGGAGGCGATCATCAGTTCGATGACCAAGCGCGAACGGCGCGAAGCAAAAGTTCTCGACGGCAAGCGCAAGCGGCGGATCGCTGCGGGCTCGGGCACGTCGGTCGAGGAGGTCAACCGCCTCGTCAAGCAGTTCATGGAAATGAGCCGCGTGATGAAGCAGATGGGCCGCCTCGGTCAGAAGGGAATCATGCGGACGGGTATCGGAAACCTGTTCCGCCGATAGACAACGACTTATCTCAAGAAAGGACCAACACGAATGGCCGTTAAGATTCGTATGAGCCGCGGCGGTGCGAAGAACCGCCCGCACTACAAGATCGTCGTCGCCGACTCGCGCTACGCGCGCGACGGCCGCTTCATCGAGAAGATCGGTTACTACGACCCGATGCTTCCGAAGGAAAACGACAAGCGCGTCGTGATCGACGTCGAGCGCGCCAAGCATTGGCTGTCGAAGGGCGCGCAGCCTTCCGATCGCGTGACGCTGTTCCTCGCCGCTTTGGGCCTCGCCGAAAAGCCGGCGATCCGCGAAACGCCGAAGAAGTCCGCGCCGAAGAAGAAGGCGCAGGAGCGCGCGAAGGAAGCCGCGGCCAAGGCGGAAGCCGCTCCGGCGGCCTAAGGGGTCGGGGCGTTGTCCGCCACGTCTTCCGGGAAGCGGGTTCTGGTCGGGGCCATCGCGTCGGCGCACGGTGTGCGCGGCGAGGTCAAGATCAAGAGCTTCACCGGCAAGCCGGCGGATGTCGCGGGTTACGGCCCCGTTTCGGACGAGAGCGGCAAGCGCCGCTTCGACATCCGGAAGGTCGGCATCGTTCGCGGTCTGGTGATCGCGAAACTGTCGGGGGTCGAGGATCGCGACGCGGCGGAAGCCTTACGTGGCATGCGGCTCTATGTGGACCGCGACGCGCTGGGCAAGAAGCCGAAGGGTTCGGGACGATCGAAGGAACTTTGGTTCCATGCCGATCTGATCGGGCTCGAAGCGAAGGACACGCAAGGGCGCGTCCTGGGCAAGGTGACCTCGGTGCAGAACTACGGCGCCGGGGACATTCTGGAGGTGGCGGACGAAGCGGGCGAAACCCGGCTTCTGCCCTTCACCAAAAGAGTGGTGATTGAAGTGGACGTCGCGGCGGGCACGATCACGATCGACCCGCCCCAATGGACCGAAGCGAAGCCGGAAGGAAGCGATTCCGAAGGCGACGCGGACGAAGGGAACGAATGAGTACGGCGAACGACATCGGCGGATCGGGCAAGACGGGCGGCACAGCCGCGCCGTGGCGCGCGGTCGTGCTGACGATCTTCCCGGACATGTTCCCGGGCGTGCTGGGCCAGTCGCTGGTCGGCCGCGCCCTCGCCGACGGCGTGTGGACGCTGGACGCGATCGATATCCGCGATTTCGCCTTCGACCGCCACCGCTCGGTGGACGACATCCCCTTCGGCGGCGGGCCGGGCATGGTTTTGAAGCCCGACGTCGTCGATGCGGCCCTTGCGGTCGCCATCGCCAAAGCCCCGGCGAATGCGCCCGTCCTTTACCTAAGCCCGCGCGGGCCCCGTTTCGATCAGGAACGGGCGCGCGCTTTGGCGGCAGCCCCCGGCGTGGTGCTGCTGTGCGGGCGGTTCGAAGGTGTCGATCAGCGCGTTCTCGACAAACGCGAGGTGGCCGAGCTGTCGCTCGGCGATTTCGTGCTGTCGGGCGGCGAGCCGGCGGCGCATTGCGTTCTCGACGCGTGCGTTCGTTTGCTGCCGGGCGTGCTGGGGGCGGCCGAATCGCTGGGCGAGGAAAGCTTCGAGGACGGTCTGCTCGAATACCCGCAATACACGCGCCCCGCTTCGTGGGACGGCCGCGACGTACCGGCCGTGCTGACCAGCGGCCACCACGCGAACGTCAAAGCCTGGCGTCGCGCCCAGGCCGAAAAAATCACCGCCGAACGCCGGCCCGATCTGTGGGCCAAGCGTCAGGCGCAAACCCAACATTAAGTTCAAGCAGGAGAAAGAACATGTCGTTCATCATCGAGCAGATCGAGAAGGCGGAAATCGCCAAGCTCACGGCGACCGCGAAGAAGATCCCCGATTTCGGCCCCGGCGACACGCTGCGCGTCGCCGTGAAGGTGCAGGAAGGGACGCGCGAGCGTCTTCAGATTTTCGAAGGCGTGTGCATTGCGCGCAAGAACGCGGGCGTCAACTCGAACTTTACCGTGCGCAAGATCTCGTTCGGCGAAGGCGTGGAGCGCGTGTTCCCGCTCTACTCGCCGCGCCTGGGCGGCATCGAAGTCGTGCGCCGCGGCGCGGTGCGCCGCGCGAAGCTCTATTATCTGCGTGGCCGCACGGGTAAGGCCGCGCGTATCGTGGAGAAGTCGGGCAACTACAACACCGCCGCGACGGCCGCCGACATGTCGGCCGCCGATCTGGAAGCGGCGGGCGACGCCAAGGCGTAAGCCTTAGCGGGCTCGACGAGGGGGAGGACCGCGAAAAGGCGGCCTCCCCGGCAGGTATTGGGAGCGAGGAAGGAAACGATGGCTAAGCCGCGCACGCTGTTCGACAAGATCTGGGATGCCCACGTGGTCCACCGTCAAGACGACGGCACTTGCGTGCTTTATATCGATCGTCATCTCGTCCACGAGGTGACCTCGCCCCAGGCCTTCGAAGGTCTGCGCATGACCGGCCGCAAGGTCCGCCGCCCCGACCTTACCGTCGCGGTCGCCGACCACAACGTGCCGACGACCGATCGTTCCAAGGGCATCGAGGATCCGGAAAGCCGGATCCAGGTCGAGACCCTCG
>JAIUNH010000500.1 GCA_020161965.1 Pseudomonadota bacterium | reverse complement strand
GGAGCGCGGCGTGCGGCCGATCGGCGACTGGTCGATATCGATCACCTTATCGAGATGATCGATCCCCAGGATCGTGTCGTGCTCGCCCGCGATTTCGCGCGCCCCCATCAAGCGGCGCGCGAGCGCCTTGTAGAGCGTTTCGATCACCAGCGTCGATTTGCCGCCACCCGAAACGCCGGTGACGCACACGAACGTACCGAGCGGCAACTCGACCGAAACGTTTTTGAGGTTGTTGGCCTTGGCGCCCTTGATCGTCAGCTTTTGGCCCTTATGGCCGGGGCGGCGCTGCTTGGGGATCGCGATCTGATCGAACCCGGCGAGATAGCGGCCCGTGGTGCTGTTGGGATTGGCGATGATCTGCGCGGGCGTGCCTTGCGCGATGATCCTGCCGCCATGCACGCCGGCCCCCGGGCCCATATCGACGACCCAATCGGCGACGCGGATCGCGTCCTCGTCGTGTTCGACGACGATCACCGTGTTGCCGAGATCGCGCAGGCGCTTCAAGGTTTCGAGCAAGCGATCATTGTCGCGCTGATGCAAACCGATCGAGGGTTCGTCGAGCACGTACAACACGCCGGTCAGGCTCGAGCCGATCTGCGAGGCCAAGCGGATACGCTGGCTTTCGCCGCCCGAGAGCGTGCCCGAAGCGCGGGCGAGGGTGAGATATTCGAGGCCGACATCGACGAGGAAGCCGAGCCGCGCGTTGATCTCCTTCAAGATGCGGACAGCGATCTCATTCTGCTTCTTGGTGAGTTGCGGCGTCAGCTTCTTGAACCAATTGGCGGCTTCGTCGATCGCGAATTGGCAGACTTCGCTGATATGCAGGCCGCCGATTTTGACGGCGAGGGCTTCGGGCTTCAGGCGATGGCCGCCGCACGCCTCACAAGGCCGCGCGGATTGGAAGCGCGAAAGCTCTTCCTTCGTCCAGGCGCTGTCGGTTTCGCGAAAGCG
This sequence comes from Pseudomonadota bacterium, assembly GCA_020161965.1. GTDB lineage: Bacteria > Pseudomonadota > Alphaproteobacteria > CACIAM-22H2 > CACIAM-22H2 > Tagaea. The sequence continues at coordinate 2,209 of JAIUNH010000500.1, read as the reverse complement.
ACGTTCTAAGTTCGGCACGACGCCTTCGAAGGGCTTGGTCGTCTTGTAGTCGCGCAAGCCGTCGGAATAGACCATCGTCACCGGCTCTTCGCCCGAGCCATGCAGGATGACGTTGCGTGCCTTGGCGGGCAGCTTCTCCCACGGCGTATCGAGATCGATCTTCAGATGTTTGGCGAGGCTCGTCAGCGTTTGGGCGTAGTACTTGTTGCTGTCGGTCGCCCAGGGCGCGATCACGCCGCCATTGAGCGACAGCAGCCCGTTGGGCGCCACGAGTTCGGGATCGAAATATTGTTTTTCGCCGAGCCCATCACAGGCCGGGCAAGCGCCGAACGGGTTGTTGAACGAGAAAAGCCGCGGCTCGATTTCCGAAATCGTGAAGCCGGAAACCGGGCAGGCGAATTTGGAGCTGAACACCGTGCGCTCGCCATTGTCGGCGTTCTCGGCGAACAACAAACCGTCGGCGAGACCCAGCGCCGTTTCGATCGAGTCAGCCAGACGCGGGCCCAGATCGGGTTTCACGACCAAGCGATCGACCACGATTTCGATATCGTGTTTGCGCTTCTTGTCGAGGGCGGGCACCGCGTCGATTTCGTAGAGCTTGCCGTCGACCTTGGCGCGCTGGAAACCCTTCTTCTGATATTCGGCGAGTTCCTTGCGGTACTCGCCCTTCCGGCCACGCACGACCGGCGCCAGAAGATAGAGCCGCGTGCCGTCCGGCATCGCCAGAATGCGGTCGACCATCTGCGTCACGGTCTGGCTTTCGATCGGCAAGCCGGTCGCGGGCGAGTAGGGCACGCCGACGCGCGCGAACAGCAAACGCAGATAGTCGTAAATCTCGGTGACCGTGCCGACGGTCGAGCGCGGATTGCGGCTCGTCGTCTTCTGCTCGATCGAAATGGCCGGCGATAGGCCTTCGATGGAATCCACGTCCGGCTTGCTCATCAGCTCCAGGAACTGGCGCGCATAGGCCGACAGGCTTTCCACGTAGCGGCGCTGGCCCTCGGCATAGATCGTGTCGAAGGCGAGCGAGGATTTGCCCGAGCCCGACAGGCCGGTGATGACGACCAATGAGTCGCGCGGCAGATCGACGTCGACGCCTTTGAGATTGTGCTCGCGCGCACCCCGGACGGCGATGCGCGGACCTTCGAACAGGGCGCCGAGCGCCGTACCCGATGCTGATTTCGTGGACATGAGCGGAATATAGGGCGGGGGTCGCTTGTTTTCGACGGGGTCGAGCGTCGCTGTGGATCGTTTTCTTCGTCGACGGAATCTGTTATTTAACGGGAATGCGTTTACTTATTTTATCTCTTTTTGGTATTTACGCGGCGACCGCGGCGGGGGCGGAATCCTCACGTTTCGCCCAATGCCGCGAGGTTTTCGCGGCCCAAACGCCCCCGGTCGAACGTATCGATACGATCGAAACCTGCCGGCCCGGGCGCGATGGTGCCTCCTTCGCCGTCGCTTTTGCGCCAGCACGGCGCGCACCCGTCTGGGCGGGTTATTCGCTGACCCGGGCGCAGGCTTTGGCGGGCTCGCCGGGGCGCCTGGCGGATTTCTCGCCCGATCCCGATCTGCCGAAGGATTTGCAGGCGCGCGACGCCGATTTCCGCCGCTCGGGCTTCGATCGCGGCCATCTCGTGCCCTCGGCCGTGGCCGGCCGCCTCTCGCCCGGCGCCAAGATCGCGAGCTATTGGTACAGCAATGTTGCAGCACAGAACCCCAACCATAATCGTGGGCTCTGGGCGCAGGTCGAAGCTTGGGTGCGCGAGCGCGCCAAGGAAACGGGCGAGGTAAGGGTGATCGTCGGCACGGTGTTCGACGAGCGCGCTGTCCCGACCTCAATCGGGGCGGGCGTGGCCGTGCCCAGCCATTTCTTCCTGACAATCTACGCGCCCGGCGACGCCAAACTTGCCACGCTGATCGCCGAAAACGGCCCCGACGCGTCGGCCGATTGGCGCGCCCTCGACGATCTCACACCCCGGCTGCGCGCGCTGGAAGCCCGGATTTCCGAGCTTTTACCGGCCGAGCGGCGACACGATGTGCGCGGCGTTCTCGATCGCGGGTATTGGGGCTTGCACTGATACGGCGGCAAGTGCAATTTCCCGCTTCGTTCTAGTGGGGAGTCGCACATGGCCGGATCCGTCAACAAAGTCATTCTCATCGGCAATCTCGGGCGCGATCCCGAAGTGCGCTCGATGAACAACGGCGG
>JAIUNH010000499.1 GCA_020161965.1 Pseudomonadota bacterium | reverse complement strand
CCGATCTGATCCAATGGGCGCCCGGCCTGCCGAAGACGCGCTCGGGCAAGATCATGCGCCGCATCCTGCGCAAGATCGCCGCGAACGAACATTCGGCGTTGGGCGATACGTCCACGCTCGCCGACCCGACCGTGGTCGACGATCTGGTGAACAACCGGATGAACAAGGTCTAAGCGCGCGCCTCATCCGCACTTGAACGTCAAACCCCGCCGGTCACCCGGCGGGGTTTTTCGTTGGGGCTTAGGCCGCGCGCACGCCGTCGAGGAAGCGTTTCACGTCGTCGCGCAGACGTTCGGTTTGGGCGGCAACGTCGCCCGCACTCTTGCGCACACCCGACGCGACTTCGCCGGTATGCGCGGCCGACTGGCTGAAGCCCGACACGCCGCGCGAGACTTCGGCCGTGTCGGTCGCCACGCGCTGCACGGTCTGCGCGATTTCGCCGGTCGCGGCACCTTGTTCTTCGACCGCCGCGGCGATCGCCGCCGCGATGGACGAGATTTCGTCGATCGTGCCCGCGATGCCGCGGATCGCGACGACCGCGCCGTCCGAAGCGCCCTGGATTTCGGCGATCTGGCGCGCGATTTCCTCGGTCGCCTTGGCGGTTTGCCCGGCGAGATTTTTGACCTCCGACGCAACGACCGCGAAGCCCTTGCCCGCTTCGCCCGCGCGCGCCGCTTCGATCGTGGCGTTGAGCGCCAGCAAATTGGTCTGCGACGCGATATCGTTGATGAGCTTGGTGACATCGCCGATGCGCGCGGCGACTTCGACCAGGCTTTCGACCGTCTTGGTCGCGGTGCGCGCCTGTTCGACCGCTTCGCCGCTTTTGGCGGCCGAGCTCGACGCACGGCCCGCGATCTCGCGCACCGACGCCGAGAGTTCCTCGGCCGACGCCGCGACGGTCTGCACGCCGGTCGCCGCTTGTTCGGTCGAGGCGTTGAGCTGTTCGGCCTCGCGCGCCGTGGCGCTCGCGGTGTCGCTCATGCCCCTCGACGATTCATCCAAAACGGACGCAGCTTGCGACAAGGCGCTGACCACGCCGCCGACCGACCGCTCGAAGGAATCGGCCAGCGCCAAAGCTTCCTCGCGGCGCTTGCGCTCGGCTGCCTTTTCGTTGGCGGCGGCTTCGGCGCGCAGGCGCTCGACCTCCACCAGCGCTTGGCGCAAGACTTCCACCGAATTCGCCATACGGCCGACTTCGTCGCCACGCGCGGTTCCCGGCACGTCGAGATCGGTCTTGCCGTCCTTGATCGCGTCGAGGGCGGCGGCCAAAGACAAAATGGGCTTCGAGATGCGCCGCGCGATGAAAACGCCGATCAGAATGGCGGCGGCGAGCGAGCCGAGCCCGCCCAGAACCAGCCAGCGCCGCATTTCGGCGGCGGCGGCGCGCTGCGCCGTCACGTCGGCGACGATTTCGATCAGGCCGAAATACGCGCCCGCCTTGCTGATCAAACGCTCGCCGCGCACGAGGAAGACGCGATCGGCCGCGTTCAGTTCGCGCACCACGATTTCGCCGCCCATCACGCGCTTCATCTCGTCGGCGGTCAAAACCGTGCCGCCCGCGCGCGTCGCGGCGAGCGCCGTGAACTTGTCGCCGTCGACGATGTGGAAGGCGATATCGACTTCGAGTTTCGCTTTCAACGCATCGGCGAAAGGCTGGGCGAGCGACACGCCGACATCGACGGCGCCGACCAACTTGTCGCCGTCCTTCACGGGCGAGGTCGCGAACATGCTCATATTGTCGCGGCCGGGCTCGAGCCCCGCCGACAGGCGCCCGTCGCGGAAGGCTTCGACGACCGTGCGGCGGCGGCCGGTCATATCGTCGCCGAAGGCCTGCGGCGAATGCGCGCGATAGAAGCCGGTGCCCGGCGGTTTGATCACGGTGATGAGGCCCACACCCGCCGCGTCGCGCATCGACGCGAGAGCCGGCCCGACGATGGCAGCGACGGCGTCGCGATCGTCGCGGATCAGCGCGTCGCGCATGCCGGGCAGCGCCGACAAGGCGGCGGACGCGGCGCGCGCCACTTGCAGGCGTGCGTCCATATCGAACATCACGTCGCGCTGGGCTTCGTCGACCGTGTCGCGCTCGCCCGCGGCGTCGGTAATCGTCCGCTCGGTGTAGGAAATCGCGAACAGGACGGCGCCCGCGAGAAACGCGATGCCGACAAATGCCAGCGTCAGCCGACCAACGATCGAGCCGAAAATCTTGCCTTGTAACATTGCGCCGCGACCTTCCCGGAAGTTGTAAGACCGACAGAATTCCATCCCCGGGTTAAAGGGATGCTAACGCACCCACTTTCATGCCCGACTTTCATGAAGCCTTTGGCGCACCTATATTGCCGCCATGCTCACGCGTTTCGTTTCCAGCTTCGCCGTCACCGCCTTCGCGCTGTGGACCCTGCTTTGCCTTGGATTCTGGGGGGTTATCGCGCTGGGCGGCGATTTGCTGCGCTGGTTTGCCGGCATTTTGGGCGGCGACGCCATCGCCCGATCCGTGCTCGGGTTTTTGGAAGCCTTCGGCACATTTCTTTTGGCGTGGGTGTGGTTTGCCGGCGCCGCGTTGATCGCGTTCGCGGGATTCATGCTGCGCCAAGCGGCGCGCAACGCGACGACGATCCGCGTACAAACCGTTCAGTTCGGAGAGCGCGGCGATTGGGGCCCGCGCGAAATGAAAGACGTCACCCCGCCCAAAAGCGACGCGCCCGACATCGACCTCGATCAGAAACGTCTGCCGCCGCGTTAAAGCGGTTCGCCGCGCATCAGGCGCGGCAGGCTGCCGACCGTGCCCATCGCATGGCGCATGAACAGGCGCTTTAGCGGCGGCACGGCTTGCACGGCGGCAAGTCCCAAATCGCGCGCGAGCTTAATCGGCGCGATATCGTTGGAGAACAGGCGCAGCAAACCATCGGTGACGGCGGACATGCTGACCGTGTCGAGCCCGCGCCAGCGCGCGTAAGCCTCCAAGCGTTCCGCCGAACCCGGATCGAGACCCAAGCGCTGGCCTTCGACCAGCACTTCGGCCAAGGCCGCAACGTCGCGGAGGCCCAGATTGAAACCCTGGCCCGCGATCGGGTGAATGCCATGCGCCGCGTCGCCCGCCAGCGCCACGCGGCCTTCGAAGAATTTCTTCGCTTGCACGAAGACCAGCGGATAGACCCAGCGCGGGCCCG
>JAIUNH010000498.1 GCA_020161965.1 Pseudomonadota bacterium | reverse complement strand
GCCGCCCAAGCCGCGATCGACGCCGTAATTCGCGGCGAACAGATCGAACACGGTCGCGACCAGCGCTTCGCCGTCCTTCAACGCGACGCGCTTGGCGGGCACGTGGCGCAGGATCGTGCGGCCATGCGCCGAGCCCTTGAAATGGGGCGAGCGCGGCATATCCTCGGCGGCGAAATAGGGAAACTCGACGGCGACCGTCTCGCCCCGGCCGAGCAGGCTCAACGCCGGACGGGTCTCCGCCCCCGACGCGCCGTCGCGGCCCTCGAGATTCCATTTCCCCTTTTCGCCCCAGCGGAAACCGATCGAGCCGGTCGGCACGTACAAAGCGTCGTCCGCCTCGCGCAGCGCCACCGGCTTCCAATCGGGATTGTTGGTCTCGCCCAATCCACCGTCGAAATCCGACGCGCGCACGAACCGGTCCGCGACCAGCTTGCCGTCGCGCGCGACCAGCTTCACCAGCATGGGGAAGTCGGAATAGCGCGTCACGTAATCGTGGAAATACGGATTCTGCTTGTCGAGATGGAATTCCTTCAAGATCACATGGCCGAAGGCCATCGCGAGCGCGGCATCGGTGCCTTGCTTGGGATGCAACCAAATATCCGCGAATTTCGACGCTTCGGAATAATCGGGCGTGACGACGACGGCTTTGGCGCCCTTGTAGCGAACCTCGGTGAAGAAATGCGCGTCGGGCGTGCGCGTCTGGGGAACGTTGGAACCCCAAAGGATGAGATAGGTCGAGTTGTACCAATCCGCACTTTCGGGCACGTCGGTCTGCTCGCCCCAAGTCTGCGGCGAGGACGGCGGCAAGTCGCAGTACCAATCGTAGAAGCTCATGCACACGCCGCCGAGTAGCGACAGATAGCGCGAGCCCGCCGCGTAGCTGATCATCGACATCGCGGGGATCGGCGAGAAGCCGATGATCCGATCGGGGCCCCAAATTTTCGCGGTATGGATATTCGCCGCCGCGACGATCTCGTTCGCTTCGTCCCAAGTCGCCCGGACGAAGCCGCCCTTGCCGCGACTGCCGCGGATCTGCGCCATCTTCGCGGGATCGTCGACGATCGACTTCCACGCCAAAACGGGATCGCTATGCTCGGTTTTGGCTTTGCGCCACAGACGGATCATGCGGCCCCGGATCAGCGGGCGCTTCACGCGATTGGCGCTGTAGAGATACCAGGAATACGACGCCCCGCGCGAACAGCCGCGCGGCTCGTGATTGGGCATATCGGGCCGGGTGCGCGGATAATCGGTCTGCTGAGTCTCCCACGTCACGATGCCGCCCTTGACGTAGATCTTCCACGAGCACGAGCCCGTGCAATTTACGCCATGGGTCGAACGCACGATCCGGTCATGGGCCCAGCGATTACGATAGCCCTCCTCCCATTCGCGCTTCTCGTTGGTGACGGTGCCGTGGCCGCCGCTGAAGGATTCGACGTTGCGCGACAGAAAATTCAGGCGATCGAGGAATTGGCTCATGCTCCGCTCCCTTTCACTTGGCGGCCAGGCCGCGTTCGACGTCGTAAAGAAGTCCGCCCCGGCGTGTGTAGAACCACCAGGTCACGGCGATGCAGCTCACGTAGAACGCGAGGAATCCGTAGAGCGCCCATTCGGCCCCGCCGGTCAGCGCCAGCGAACTGCCGAAGGATTTCGGAATGAAGAACGCGCCATAGGCGGCGATCGCCGAGCTGAAGCCGATGATCGCGGCACCTTCCTTTTCGGCTTCGCGCAAGCGCAAATCGGGCGACATGCTTGGCTCGAGCCGCGCCACTTCCTTGCGCATGATCGCGGGGATCATCTGGAAGGTGGACGCGTTGCCCACACCCGACGCGAAGAACAGGAACAGGAAGCCCGCGAAGAACAGCGGAAAGCTCTTCTCGTCGATCGCGTAGAGCACCGCCAGCACGCCCGCCCCCAACGCGACGAAGGTCCACAGCGTGATCCGCCCGCCGCCGAAACGATCGCTGGCCTTGCCCGCAAGCACACGGCTGATCGCGCCGACCAGCGGCCCGAGGAACGCGTATTGCAACGCGTTGACATCCGGGAACAAGATCTTCGTCAGCAGCGGGAACGCCGCCGAGAAGCCGATGAAGGAGCCGAACGTGCCGGTATAGAGCCAGCACATGATCCAATTATGCGTGCGGCGGAAGATCACCGCTTGGTCGGCGAAGCTCGCGCGCATGCTGGCGATGTCGTTCATCCCGAACCACGCGGCGATCGCCGAGGCCGCGATGAACGGCACAAACACGTAGCCGGCATTCTGCAGCCAGAGCGTCGATTTGATGCCGCCCACCGTGGCCGTCTGCGGATCGCCGCCGAGCCAGCCGAACACGCCCGTCGTGATCGCGATGGGCACGACGAACTGCACGACGCTGACGCCGAGATTGCCGAGGCCGGCGTTGAGCGCCAGCGCGTTGCCCTTCTCCGCCTTCGGGAAGAAGAAGGAGATATTGGCCATCGACGACGCGAAATTGCCGCCGCCAAAGCCGCAAAGCAGCGCCAGCCCCAGGAAGATCCAATACGGCGTCTCGGGATCCTGCACCGCCATGCCCATGCCGAGTGCGGGCAACAGCAACGACCATGTCGCCAGCGTCGTCCACATGCGCCCGCCGAAGATCGCGGGCATGAAGCTATAGAAGATACGCAGCGTGGCGCCGGACACGCCGGGCAGCGAAGCGAGCCAAAACAGCTGCTCGTTGGTGAACGCGAAGCCGACGCTGGGCAAACGCGCCACGACGACGGACCACACCATCCACACCGCGAAAGACAGCAGCAGGCACGGAACCGAAATCCACAGATTGCGGCGCGCGATCGCTTGGCCCGTCTGCGACCAGAATTGCTTGTCCTCGGGGCGCCACTCTTGCAGCGCGTCCGTCCCGGCCAAGGCGCCTTCCTGTGCTGGGCCATGCAAGGGCGCCATTTCCGGAAGTTCCGGCAGTTTGCGCGCCGGAATGCCGGCCACGGCGGCGCTACGCTCCATCTGGCGCACGGCGACATGCATCCAAACGAGTGCGACAGCGACGATCGCGAACAGCAGCCAGAAGCAGCTTTGCCAAACGCCGGTCAGATCGTTGAGCGCGCCGAACGCGATCGGCAGCGCGAAACCGCCCAAACCGCCGACGAGGCCGACGACGCCGCCGACCGCGCCGACGCGATCGGGATAATAGACGGGGATGTGCTTGTAGACCGCCGCC
>JAIUNH010000497.1 GCA_020161965.1 Pseudomonadota bacterium | reverse complement strand
ACAACAAGCACCTGCATAACTGGCTCGACATGGCGCGCGAGCGCATCGCGTTCCAAGGCCTGCCTGCGCGTATTTGCTGGATTGGCCTGGGCGATCGTCATCGCGCCGGCTTGATGTTCAACGAAATGGTCGCGAAGGGCGAGCTGAAAGCGCCGATCGTCATCGGCCGCGATCATCTGGATTCCGGCTCGGTCGCAAGCCCCAACCGCGAAACCGAAGCGATGCGCGACGGGTCCGACGCCGTGTCGGATTGGCCGTTGCTCAACGCGCTGGTCAACACCGCGTCGGGCGCCACCTGGGTCAGCCTCCATCACGGCGGCGGTGTAGGCATGGGTTATAGTCAGCATGCCGGCATGGTGATCGTCGCCGACGGGACGCCGGAGGCGGCCAAGCGGTTGGAGCGCGTGTTGTGGAACGATCCGGCGTCGGGCGTGTGGCGCCACGCCGATGCGGGCTACGAAGACGCGATCGCCTGCGCCAAGGAACACCAACTGCGTTTGCCGGGCATCCTCGGCAATTAGAACGTGATGACGTAAAGCCCCGCGACCCCGCGTAAGGTCGCCGGGCTTTTTTCGTTTTGATCGAGGATCAACGTGTCGCCCGCACCCAGCGCGTCGGTGGCGCCGGTCGCGCAGTGGATCAGCAGAAAGCGCGTCGTCTTCTCGATCGTGGTTTCGCCGTCGAGATCGATCCGCGTCATCGACGGCTTATAGCCCAAGCCCCGCCGCGCCATCGCGTTGAGATCGGTGACCTTCCCGCCGAGCAATTCGGCGGCGGCGGATACGTCGCCGGGAAAGGCGAGGGGCGGGGTGTCTTGCGTCAGTGTGATCGGCGCTTGGTTGCCGAGTGCGAGCGAGATTCCGTCGCCCGACAGGATCGCAAGATGGCGGTCGATCGCCGGAAACTCGGAGAACGGGCCGCCGGTGGCCACGCTCGCCATGCTCACGCGCCACTCGAAATTCGTCAGATCGGCATTCGCGGGATGGATCGCGATCTCGGCGGTTTCGCCAAGGCCGTTCTTCCATTTGACGACGCGATAATCCGAACGCCGGAGAACCCGCATCACTTCGCGGCGATCATATCGACCGGCGCCGCACGGCGACGCAAGGGCGCTTCGACGAAGGGCGCCGTCGAGCGGCGTTCGACCAAGGTGGGGCGCAGCATGACCTTGCAGAAGGCTTCTTCCTTACGCTTGCCTTCCGCCACTTTGCGGAACAAATGGTCGGTCGTGGCGAGGGCGAGATCGCGCACCGGCATGGCGATCGTGGTGATGCCGGGGCCGCACCATTTCAGCATCGGCGCGTCGCTGAAGCCGACGAAGGAAAGATCGTGCGGCACCTCGACGCCATGCGCGCGCACACTGTCGTATGCGCCCACGCAAATCCGCGCACCCGCCGTCACCACGGCCGTGGGGCGCTGGCGCAAGGACAGCAGCTTGTCCATCGCCGCGGCGCCGAACTCCGCATCGCAGCTGCCCGACAGCAGCAATTCGTCGACGGGTTCGATCCCCGCATCTTCCAGCGTGCGGCGGAAGCCCGCGAGGCGCGCGCGGCCGGTGGAGATGGCGAGCGTGGAGCCGATATAGGCGATGCGCCGATGGCCGCGTTCGATGAGGTGTTCGGCCGCAAGGCGCATGGCTTGCGCGTCGTCGATGCCGAACCAATCGGATTCGACCTTGGCGCTTTCGCGCACGAATTGGACGAGCGGCACGCTGCGCATCAAGCGATAGGTTTCGGCCGCGGGCGCGATCGACGGGATCATGATGATGCCTAGTGCGCGCGCCGAGCAAAGATTGCGCAGATGGTGAAGCTCGAGATCCGCATCGTCGCCTGTGACGGCGAGCACGAGTTGCGCGCCGCGTTCGCGGCAGCAATCGGCGATCGCTTTGGCGGCGGTCGAATAGAAATCGTTTTCGATATCGGGCAGCAGCAACCCGACGATCGACGACGTTCCGCTGCGCATCGTGCGCGCGGCGAGGTCGACGACATAGCCGTCGCGTTCGGCGGCCTCGCGCACGCGCGCTTGCGTGGCTTCGCTGATGCGCGACGAACCGGCCAGCGCCCGCGACACCGTCGCCACGGACAAGCCCAGCGCCTGTGCGATGTCTTTCATCTTCGTCGGCCGCGTCATTCGAATCCTCCGTCGTCAAGACAATCGTTTGCACGAATTTGCCCATTCGACAAGCGGCGCGATCATTTCATCGAATATCGTCGAATCGGCCTTGCGCTTTGTTGCGTTCGGGCGCCTGATGGCGAACGGGATTCGTGGTTTTGGGCGCTGTTGCACGGATTGCGCAATTGACTGTGCAAATGTTTGCGCAAATTAAATAACTGATAAATAACGATATTTTTTCTATATCAAATCCCTTGACCGCAAACGTTTACGCGCGCATCGTCTGCGCCGTCACGAAAATGCCGCCCGGTTCGTTCCGTGGACGGCGCTCAAGGGAGGAAATATGCGCACCCACGGTAATACGCGCGGCATTTCGCGCCGTTCGATGCTGGCGACCGGCTCGGCCGCCATCGGCTTGTCGGCGCTCGCGGCTCCGGCCGTTCTGGCGCAGCAGAAAATCGTTCTGCGGATGGGCCATTCGGAAGCGATCGGCTCGCCGCTGACCCTGGCTTTCGAAGCCTGGGGCAAGGCGATGAACGAGAAGAGCGGCGGCCGCATCGACGCGCAACACTTCCCGGCCGCGCAGCTCGGCGGACTCGCCGAGGCGCTGGAAGGCAGCCGCATCGGCACCATCCAGGTCACCACGGCCGGCCCGGACTCCGAAGAGGCCATCGCGCCCGAGATCGCGGCGCTCGGCGGCGCGCCGGGCTTCATCTACAAGAACGAGGCACATGTCGATAAGGTGCTCCAGGGCGAGCTTGGCCAGAAGGCCTCGGACATCGCCCGCGCCAAGACCGGCGTCGAGTTCGTCGCCTATGGCGAAACCGGCTTCCGCCACATCCTGGCGAAGCGTCCGGTCGGCTCGCTGGCCGACCTCGCCGGCCTGAAGATCCGCGTTCCGCAGCTGCGCGTCTGGGTCGACTTCTGGACCCTGCTCGGCGCAGCCCCGACCCCGCTGCCCTATTCGGAGCAGTATTCGGCGCTGTCGACCGGCATCATCGACGCCATCGATTCCGACGTGTTCTCGATCGTCGGCTTCAAGTTCTACGAGCAGGCCAAGAACCTGACCCTGACGGGCCACTGGTTCCTCCCGAAAGCGG
>JAIUNH010000496.1 GCA_020161965.1 Pseudomonadota bacterium | reverse complement strand
TCCGCACGGGTACGGCGATCGGCAACGTGTTGTCGCAGCGCGTGCAGAACGCACTGGTGAAGTTCTGACATGGGCGCGGCGCGCGACTACAAGCTGATCGACGGTCACCATCATCTGTGGGACCTCGCGCGCCTGCCCTATGCGTGGCTGCGGCCGGAAGCCCCGCCCCGGCCCTTTGGCGACCACACCGCGATCAAGCGCAACTTCCTGCCTGCCGATTATCGCGCGGCGACCGTGGATCTCGGCATCGCTGCCAGCGTGCATGTCGAAGCGATGCCGGGTGCCACCGATCCGGAGGCAGAGTCCGCGTGGCTCGACGAAATCCGTCCCAAAGACGGGATCGTCGCCGCGAGCATCGCGCATCTCGATCCGCGCTTGCCCGCGCTCGATGCGGCGTTGGATGCGCTGGCCCGCCATGAAACGGTGCGCGGCATTCGCACCGGCATCGCCTTCCGCGCGAATTCGCCGTGGCGCTTCGCCAGCGCCGCCGGCCTCGCGCGGTCCGACGAATTCCGGCGTGGCATCGCCCGCATCGCCGCACGAAACCACATCGTGGAAATGATTCTGCTTCCCGAACAGATCGTGGAACTCGTCGAACTCGCCGACCTGCATCCAGGCACGTCCTTCGTGATCAATCACATGGCGACGCTGGAACCGGGCTTCGAGGATATCTGGCGCGCCGGTGTGCGCGAAGCCGCCAAGCGCCCCAACATCCACATGAAGCTTTCGGGGATGTGGACGATCGCGCGCGATTGGAACGAAGCCGCGATCCGTATACCCGTTCGTTTCGCCGTCGAAGCCTTCGGCGCCGCGCGCTGCCTGTGGGGCAGCAATCTGCCGATCGAAGGGCTGATGTGCGGTGCCACACGCCAAATCGAAATGCTGCACCGCGTTCTCGGCGATCTGCCGATGCCGGACCGTGCCGCGATCTTTGGCGGCACGGCCGCGCGACTTTATCGCATCGGCGGTGCCGCCCGTTCTTGACGCCGCCGAGTTCGATCCCGATACTCGAAAAAAATCCTATGGGGAGGAATACAATGAGAGGATTCGCCGCCGCTATCTACGCCGGCTTCGTCGGCGCCACGCTTGCTTTCGTAGCCCCCGCCTCGGCGGCGTGGCCCGAAAAGCCGATCCGCATCGTCGTGCCCTTCGGTCCCGGCGGCACCACCGACATTCTCGCGCGCACGCTTCAAAAGGTGCTGGACGAGAAGAAGCTCGTCTCCCAGCCGGTCGCGATTCAGAACGTCGGCGGGCATTTTTCGGTCGGCGCGCGCCAAGTGATGACGGCCGCCCCGGATGGCTACACATTCCTTGCGATCCATCTCGCTTTGCTGTCGGGCGAAGTCGTCGATCCCGCACGCGGCGTTTCGTATCGCAATTTCGAGCCCGTCGCGCTGACCGGCGGCTTCTGCTTCCACCCGATCGTGCGCGGCGATTCGCGCTTCCAGACGATGAAGGATCTGCTGGACGCCGCGAAAGCGCAGCCCAACACGATCGTCACCGGCGTCAATATCGGCGCGCTCAACCACATGATGGCGCTGTTCATGGAACAGGGCTTCCCGGGTGCGAAATTCCGCTACGCCCAGATCGGCGGCGGCGGCGAGAATTTCGCGGCGCTGATGGGCGGCCACACGCAGCTCACGGTGCTGTCGAGCTCCGAATACCAGACCTACAAAGCCAACGGCATCCGCGCGCTCGCCTATTCGGGGCCGGAACGCCTGTCGCTGGAGCCGACTATTCCGACCGCGCGCGAGCTCGGCCTCGGCTTCGACTATTGCGCCGAGAATTTCTGGTTCGCGCCCAAGGGCACGCCGAAGGAAGCGATCGACGGCATGGCGAGCGCCCTGCAAAAGGCGAACGAAACGCCGGAACTGAAGGACTTCTTCGCGAAGCAAGCCCAGACGGGACAGTTCCTGCGCGGGGCCGATTTCGCCAAGCGCCTCGACGACGTGTTCAAGGCGATCGAGCCGATCGCCAAGACCGCGGCCCCGCCGCGCTGACGGACACAACTTGTCCGCCAACGAAGACTCGCCGAAAGACCGGCGCAACGACGCGATCGCGGGGGCAGCCATCCTCGCGATCGCGATCGTTTTCGGCGTCGCATCCTTGCGCGAGCCGCCCGCCCATTACGATCCGCTGGGTCCCGGCACCGTGCCGCTGGCCGTGTCGATCGCGCTGGGAATTTTCGGCGCAATCCTGCTGATCCGCACGCTGCTGGGCCTCAAGGTCGGCCAAGCCGCGCAAAGCGTGATCGCCGGCCTGTCGCTCGACGATCCGGAAGTCGATTACACGCTGCGCCCCGGCCTTGCCGTCTTCACCTACGCCGCGACGGCCGCCTATGTCGGCGCGATCGCCTTGGGCATCCCCTTCGTGTGGTCGACCTTCGCGTTCCTGGCGTTCGTCGGATCGGCGATGGCGCGGTTTCGCCGGCCGCTGATGTGGTGGATTCTGGGCTCGGCGGCCGCCGGCACCTATGTGATCCATCTGCTGTTCGTCAAAATCCTGATGGTGTCGCTGCCGTGACGTTGCTCGACGCGTTCCTCCATCTGCTTCTGCCGGGACCGATGACGATCATGTTCGTCGGCGTCACGATCGGCATCGCGGTCGGCGTCATGCCCGGAATCACCGCCGGCATGCTGATGGCGCTGACCTTGCCCTTCACTTATTCGATGGCGCCGGTCGACGCGATCATCCTGCTGATTTCGATGTTCGTCGGCGGCATCTCGGGCGGTCTCGTCACCGCCACGCTGATGCGCATTCCGGGCGAGCCCAACGCCGTGATGACCACGCTCGACGGCTATCCGCTCGCCAAAAAGGGCTATCCGGGCCGCGCGCTGGGCTTGGGCAATTCGGGCTCGATCGTCGGCGGCTTCGTCGGCTGGATCTTCTTGGTGACGCTGACCCGCCCCCTCGCCGATATCGCCGTGCTGCTCGGCCCGTGGGAGAATTTCGCGCTAGTGCTGACGGCGCTCGTGCTCGTCTCCTCGCTCAGCCGCGGCTCGTTTCTCAAAGGCATGATTTCGGCGCTGCTGGGCGTGCTGGTCGCGATGCCCGGCGTCGATCAGACTTCCGGCCTCGTGCGCCTGACCTTCGGCGCCGACGCCCTGACCAACGGCTTCCAGCTTTTGCCCGTCGTGATCGGCCTGTTCGCGCTGTCGCAATTGATCGCCGACACGATCCATGTCGAGCAAAGCACCGATCACATCAAAGCCTCGATG
>JAIUNH010000495.1 GCA_020161965.1 Pseudomonadota bacterium | reverse complement strand
CGGAATCGGGGGGTGAAGGCGGCGGGCGGGCGGGGCCGCGCCGGCCCGCTCTCAACCGGCAGCCCGGCCGCCTGCCAGGCGGCGAGACCGCCGTCCAGCACCGCGACCCGGTCATGGCCGAAGCAGCGGAACATCCACCAGACCCGGGGCGAGGCCAGCGAGCCCAGGCCGTCGTAGGCGACGACCAGGGTGCCGTCGCCGACGCCGAGCGCGCTCACATGGGCGGCGAAGGCCTCGGGCGAGGGCAGCATGTGCGGCAGCGGGTTCCGCTCGTCGCGGATGGCGTCGATGTCGAAGAAGGCGGCGTTCGGAACGTGTGCGGCCTGGAACTCCGCGCTCGCGTCGCGGCCGCTCCCCGGCACATGGAAGCTGCCGTCGAGAATGCGCACCCCAAGATCGTCCAGGTGTCCGGCCAACCACTCTGGACCGACCAGCAGGCCGGGCGGCGCGGGCGCGTTCATGATGCTTCCTCCAGCCAGGCCGGCACCGGCAGCCCTTTGCTGCGCAGGAACGCCGGATTGTAGAGCTTCGACTGGTAGCGGGTGCCGTAGTCGCAGAGGATGGTGACGATGGTATGCCCCGGGCCCAGTTCGCGGGCGAGGCGCATGGCGCCGGCGACGTTGATCCCGCTGGAGCCGCCGAGGCACAGCCCCTCGTGGCTGAGAAGCCCGAAGACGATCTCGAGGGCTTCCGCATCTTCGATCCGGTAGGCGTGATCGACGAGCGCGCCCTCCAGGTTGGCGGTGATCCGCCCCTGGCCGATGCCCTCGGTGATGGACTCGCCCTCCGCCTTCAGGCTACCGAAGCGGTAGTAGTGGTAGAGCGCGGCGCCCATGGGATCGGCCAGCCCGATTTGCACCGCCGGCTTGCGCTCCTTGAGGTACGCGCCCACCCCCGCCAGGGTTCCGCCGGTGCCGACGGCGCAGACGAACCCGTCGACGCCGCCCTCGGTCTGGGACCAGATCTCCGGCCCGGTGGTGCGATAGTGGCCGGCGCGGTTGGCGACGTTGTCGAACTGGTTGGCCCAGATCGCGCCGTTGGGATCGCTTTTGGCGATTTCCTCGGCCAGGCGCCCCGATACCTTCACATAGTTGTTCGGGTTGGCATAGGGCACGGCGGGCACTTCGCGCAGCTCCGCGCCGATCAGGCGGAGATAATCCTTCTTCTCCTGGCTCTGCGTTTCGGGGATCACGATCACGCTGCGATAGCCGCGCGCATTGGCGACGAGGGCGAGGCCGATACCGGTATTGCCGGCCGTGCCTTCGACGATCGTGCCGCCCTTTTTCAGCAGGCCCTTCTTCTCGGCGTCGAGCACCATGAACAATGCCGGGCGGTCCTTGACCGAGCCGCCGGGATTCATGAACTCGGCCTTGCCGAGAATTTCGCAGCCGGTCATCTCGCTCGCCTTGCGCAGGCGGATGAGGGGCGTGTTGCCGATGGTCTCGACGAAGCCGTTCTTGATGTCGCTCACGTTTGCGTCTCCTTGGTACCGAGCCATGTGGCGCGCAGCCTTGCGCGATTCAAGGCCAAAGCCTGCAATGCCAGCAGCGTGAAAGCGCTGCCCAGACGCCGCCCGTCGAAGAAACTGGCATAGGCGTCGTCGAAATCCTCGACGAGAACGCGGATATCCTCGCCCTCATGGGCAAGGCCGTGAATGCCGCCCGCGTGGCGCGCATCGACGCGCGCGACGTAGATGTCGCAGCATTCGCTGGTCCCGCCGGGCGAGGCCATCGTGCGGCAGGCGAATTCGATCTCGCGCACGTCAAGGCCGGTTTCTTCTTTGACTTCGCGCTTCACGACCGCGACGGGATCTTCGTCCTTATGCCGCATGCCCGCGACGCATTCGACCATCCACGGCGCTTCGCCGGCGGCATAGGCGCCGATGCGGAATTGCTCGATCAGCACCAGCTGTTCGCGCACTGGATCGTAAAGGGCGGCCGCGACCGCATGGCCGCGTTCCATCAATTCGCGGCTGATCGGTTCGCTCCAGCCGCCCGCGAACAGGCGATGGCGCAGCCGGTATTCCTCGACTTTCAGGAATCCGCCATAGCGGCGTTCGCGTGTTAGGATTTCGACGTCGTCGCGATTCATGGCGGCGAGTTTAGTCCGAAGCCGCAGGGGAATGCCATGTCCGGTCCGGGACCCGTTATCGTCAGCGAAAAAGGCGTCAAATACGCCAATAAAATCGAGGCCTCGGGCCACGAATTGATCTGCGACGAACCCGTCGCCGATGGCGGCGGCAATGCGGGACCGCAGCCCTTCGAGTATGTGCTGGCGGGGCTGGGGGCGTGCACGTCGATGACCGTGCGCATGTATGCCGACCGCAAAGGCTGGGCACTTAAAAACGTCAGCGTGCGCGTGACGATGGAAAAGATCGACGCCCCCGACGGCAAGGGCAAGATCGACCGGATCGTGCGCGCTATCACGCTCGACGGCGATCTCGACGCCGAGCAGCGCGCGCGCATGATCCAGATCGCCGAGCATTGCCCGGTGCACAAATTCCTGCTCGGGCAGAAGGTGATCGAAACCGTCGCGGCTTAAGTGCCGATCCGCAGCGGATCGACCAAGCGCTTGAGCGTGGCGAGCACCGACAGCGGCACGATGGCGCTGGTCTTCGGGTTGTCGGGCGAGGGCAAGCCTTCGGTCGAGACCGAGAATTTCACGCAATCGGCGACGATATCGAATTCGTGAATATTGCGCGTCAGGCCGGGCTCGGCCCAGATCTCGACCTGCGTGCGGTCAGGGCCGGGACCGGCGAGGCTTAACGCCGCCGCGACATTGACGTTGGCGGGGAAGCCCTTCGCCGCTTCGCGCGCTGTGCCGGTGAAGATGCGCGTGGGTTTGTCGATCGCATCGAGATCGATCTTGTTGGCGACGACATAGGGCGCACCCGACCAGCCCTTCGGCGGCTTACGATTGCGCATCGTCGCACGCTCGATCCGGCCGAGCGCTGCGGCCGCGACGGCATCGAGGGCGAGCAACGCGCCGGTCGCGACGATCAGCTTGGCTCCGCTGCGCGCGGCGATATCAGCGAGATCCATATGATCGAGCAACGCGGCGGCGTTGACCGTGACCAACGACTTGCCGTGTGCGAAGGCGGCCAGCGCCACGTCGCGCAAGGCCGCACCCGCCGCGCAATCGACCAGCAAATCGGCGTGTTGGGCGAGATCGGCGACCGACATCACCGGTGTGACGATCGATTTGGCGCGGAGTGCGGCTTCGGCCTTGGCGAT
>JAIUNH010000494.1 GCA_020161965.1 Pseudomonadota bacterium | reverse complement strand
CAACGCGCGCTCGCGCGCATCCACGCTGTCCACGTCTTCGCGCACGAAGCGCTTGCCTTCGCTGGACACGAAGACTTCCCAAGGTGCACGCACTTGCGGTGTCAGCGACGGCAATTGATCCCAGAGGATCTGATGTCCGCCCGATTGCGCGGGAATGCCCGCAAATGTCGGCAGATAGTGTTCGCCGCCACGCAACACGCCACCGGCGGCGAGGCCGAGTTCGATCCCCGCCCCCGTCGCGGTCGGCAATGCAGCCGTATGGAGTTTGCGCCCGCCGGTCCAACGCGCGAAACGCTCGGCGTTGCCGCCATAGCCGCCCGTCGCCAACACGACATGTTTGGCCGCGATGGTTTGCTCCGCGCCATCTTTGCCGCGCACGACGATGCCGGTGACCGCGCCGTCCTTTTCTTGGCGCAAGGCGACGACTTCGGTGTTCAGCAGCAGCGTCGCGTTGGGCTCGGCCATCGCCGAGTCGAACAGCGGTTTGACGACTTTCAGCACCGAGCGGCCGCCGGCGATGCCCCAAAAAGTGCGCGCCGTGCGATACGCTTCATGAAAATGCAGGATCGCGGGCGTCACCGGATCGAACTCGAATCCCGCCGCTTCCAGCCAATCGATCGTGCTGCCGCCAAGCTTGGTCGCCAATTCGACGAGATCGGCCTGACATGTGCTCCGGCTGATGCGCAAAACATCGTCAAGATGCGTGCGCCAATCATCGGCAATTCCACGTGATTTCTGACGCTTCGCACCCGCACCGCTCATCTGTGCCGCGGAAACATGCAAGGCCCCGCCGATCTTTTCGGCTTGTTCGATGACGGCGACCTTGGCGCCCGCTCGGATCGCCTCGATCGCGCAGGGCATTCCCGCCGTACCCGCGCCTACAATCGCAATATCGACCGCTAACCCCATCTGTCTCCCCTTGCTCAAATGGCTTTTTAATATATCATTATATCAAGTGGGCTCGGCAAGAGAACCGAACCGCTTAGTTGCAGGGCTTCGACTTGGGGGACGAATGGCTGGTGCGAAATCGCTTACCGACCGCCTGAAAACGGCGCGGACGGTTTTCGAATGGGCGTGCGGCGCTGTGCTGGCCGCCTTCACTATGCTCGTCCTCTACTCGGTGATGATGCGTTACTTCTTCAACAATCCACCGATGTGGGGCGAGGACATCCCCAAGCTTCTATTCGTTTGGCTGAGCTTCGTGGGCGGCGGGCTCGCCTATATGCTTGGCTACAACATCCGCATGACCAGCGTCGTCGAAAGCATGCCGCGCAAGGTACAGATCGCGGTCGAACTCGCGATGCGCGCACTGACGCTGGTGATGCTCGCGGTCATCGTCTGGTACTCGATCCCGATCATCGAATTGTCGATGTATCGCCGCGTTCTTGCGACCGGCCTGTCCGACGGCTGGACCTATATCGCCCTGCCGATCGGTGCCGTGCTGCTTGCCGCCAACGAAGTGGTGCGCATGTGGCTCGCCGTGCTTGGCGAACACACCGACGACGACAGCTCCCTGCATTCGGGTATGTGATCGATGCTTCTTCTTTCCATGATTCTGGTGCTGTTCGTCCTGATCATCCTCGGGATGGACATCGCCTTCTCCATCGGCGTCGCGTCGCTTTTCTACATTCTGATCACCCAGTTCGGCGACCGGCCGATCAACCCGGTCCTGTTCGTGCAGGAACTGACGGCGGGCGTGGACAGCTTCGCGCTGCTCGCCATCCCGATGTTCATCTTCGCGGGCGAGTTGATGACCAAATCGGGCGTCACGCAGCGCCTGATCAATTTCTCATCGAGCCTCGTCGGGCATAAGCCGGGCGGCCTCGCCAATACCGGCATCACGGCGAACCTGTTCATGGCCGGTATCTCGGGCTCGGCCGTCGCCGATGCCGCCGCCGTGGGTTCGGTGCTGGTGCCCGAGATGAAGCGCCGCGGCTACACCGCCGCCTACGCCGCCGGCGTCATCGCCGCCGCCGCGTCGATGGGCCCGATCATTCCGCCGTCGATCCTGTTCATCCTGCTGGGTTCGATCGTCAATATCTCGGTCGGGCAGTTGTTCATCGCCGGCATCCTGCCGGGCATCGTGATGTATTTCGCGATGCTGGCGACCAGCGCCTATATGTCCCGCCGTTTGAATTTGCCGGTCGAAGAACGCGTGACGGGCGACGCCAAACGCCAGGCGATCCTGGGCGGCATTCTGCCGCTGGGTGCGCCGGTCATGATCGTGCTGAGCAAGATTTTCGGCATCGCCACGCCGACAGAGTCCGCGGCACTTGTGACGCTTTACACGCTGATCCTGGCGGTCGTCGTCTATCGCAGCCTCAGCCCCAAGGCGTTTCTGGAAGCGGCCGTCGCGTCGGCCTTGACCACCGCCGTCGTGATGATGACGGTCGCGACCAGCCAGATTTTCGGCTCGCTCGCCGTGCTCGCCGGTCTCGGCGAAACGCTGACGACCGCGATGCGCGCGATCTCGGACAATCCTTACGTCCTGCTGCTGCTCATCAACATCGCGCTGCTGCTGCTCGGCACGATCATGGAGCCGCTGCCGCTGATGCTGATCCTCGCCCCCATCCTGTTCCCGATGCTGGCCGGGATGGGCGTCGACCCGATCCATTTCGGCGTCGTGATGGTGCTGAACCTCGTCCTCGGCATGGTCACGCCGCCGGTCGGACTCACGCTGTTCGTCATGGCGCGGATCGGCAATGTCGGCGTGTGGGAACTGTTCTGGGCCGCGTGGCCCTACTTCCTCGTCCTCGTGGCGGTCCTCATGGTGCTCACCTACGTGCCGTGGTTCTCGCTCGCGCTGGTCGATCTTTGGATGCGTTAAAACCCCCAAGAGTTAGAAAACAGGAGGCAACACAATGAAAAAGTTCATCACAGGGCTTCTTTTTCTCGGAAGCCTGATGTTGTTCGTTACAGGAGTGAGAGCGGCAACGACGGCGGACTTGCAGATCACCGTCACACCGAACGGAACAAAGAGCTTGACCCTGTCCACGGGGACTTTGGCGATGGGGGCGCTCAGCCTTGCTTCCGTCGACAACATTAGCTCATCGGTGACCGTGACCAACAACGGAACGCTCCCGGAAACCTTGGGACTTCGGATCAAGACGGCGGATGGTGTTTGGTCGTCGGGTGCCGCCGCGGCGCCGGACGTCTACAACCTTCGGGCGTTGTTTAATACAGTCGCCCCGATCGCCGGGGATTTCGCGGCGAACGATGACGTGGTCACGCAAGGGA
>JAIUNH010000493.1 GCA_020161965.1 Pseudomonadota bacterium | reverse complement strand
TCGACCATTCTGCAAACGCTGCTGCGCTTGAAGGACGAGGCGGGGATTTCGCTCGTCTATGTCACCCATGACCTCACGACCGCCTATCAAGTCGCCGATAGGGTCGTCGTGCTCTATGCGGGATCTGTCGTCGAAAGCGGCGAGACGGAAAGCGTGATCGGCGCGCCGCGCCATCCCTATACGCGCGCGTTGATCGACGCGATCCCCTCGCCCGATCCCGAGGTGCCGTGGAATCTCGACGAGGTGGATACGGAGGAACGCGGTACGGGCTTTCCCGCCACCGGCTGCGCCTTCGCGCCGCGTTGCAAACATGCGACGGCGGAATGCACGAAAGCCGAGCCGCCGCTCGCCGCCCTCGACGACGGGCGTTTCGTGCGCTGCATCCGGCCGCTGGTGCCCGCATGATCGTCGATGCGCATTGCCATGTTTGGGAACGCTGGCCCTACCAGCCGCCGGTCCCCGATACCGAAACGCGTGCACGGGCCGAGCAATTGCTGTTCGAGATGGATCAGAACGGCGTGTCGAAAGCCGTGCTGATCGCGGCAGCCATCGGCGACAATCCGGATTCCAACGGTTATGTCGCGCGCGTCGCGGCAGCGCATCCCGGCCGCTTCGTGCCGTTCTTCGACATCGACTCCCGATGGACGAAGCAATATCGCACAGCGGGTGCCGCCGATCGCCTCGCGGCAGCGGCGGAGAAACACGCTCTCAAAGGCTTCACCTATTATCCGACCGAGGATGACGACGGCGCTTGGCTCGCGTCGGCCGAGGGACGGCGATTCTTGGGCGAAGCGCAAGCGCGCAAGCTGATCGCCAGTTTTTCTGTGATGCCCGCCCATATGCCGGCCATTGCGGCGATTGCCGAAGCATTCCCGAAACTCGACATACTGTGCCATCACCTTGCCCATCTGGGGCCGCGCAGTGCGGCGACTCGGAACGCGATGGAACTCGTGCTCGCGACGGCGCAGTTTCCAAACGTGCATATCAAGATTTCGGGCTTCGGCAACGTCGCGTCGCCCGACATGGATTATCCCTATCCGGGCCTGACAGGGATTGTGCGCGTGCTGCACGAGCATTTCGGCGCGTGGCGCCTGCTCTGGGGTTCCGACTGGCCGGTGTCGCGCCGCCACATGACCTACAAACAGACGCTCGACATGGTGCGCCGCCATTGCGGCCTGCCCGATACGTCGATCGACATCATTTTGGGACCGGCGATGGAACGCCTGCTTCAGGCGCGCTGAACGCATAAAGACGGGGGAAACGACGAATGAACAAATACGATGTCGGCGGCAAAGTGGCGATCGTCACGGGTGGTGCCCAAGGAATCGGCGGTGCGGTGGCGAAACTGCTCGCCGCCAACGGCGCCAAGGTGGCGCTGTGGGATCTCGATACGAAGCTTGGCGCAGAACACGCCGCCGCGATCGGCGGCGGCGCCGTCGCGGTGAAGGCCGATATCTCGGATTGGGGTTCAGTCCAAGCCGCCCTCGCCGAAACCGAAAAGAAACTCGGCGGCGTGGACATCCTCGTGAACTCGGCCGGGATCGCCGGCATGAACGCCACCGTCGCCGATTACCCGGTCGAGGAATTCGCCAAGATCGTGCAGATCAATCTGCTCGGCACGTTCTACGTCAACAAGGCCGTCGTGCCGGGCATGCAGGCGCGCAAGTACGGCCGCATCGTCAACATCGCCTCGATCGCGGGCAAGGAAGGCAATCCGAACGCCTCGGCCTACTCGGCATCGAAGGCAGGCGTGATCGGGCTTACCAAGTCGCTCGGCAAAGAGCTCGCCGGGATGGATATCGCGGTGAACTGCGTGACGCCGGCCGCCGCGCGCACGCGCATCTTCGACCAGATGCAGCAGACGCATATCGACTACATGCTGTCGAAAATTCCGCGCGGGCGCTTCCTGGAGATCGACGAATCCGCCGAGATGATCGTGTGGCTCGTCACCAAGCAGAACAGCTTCACGACCGGCGCCGTGTTCGACCTGTCAGGTGGCCGCGCGACCTACTGAAACGCCAACGTTAGAAGAACTTCGCGTCGTCGGGATGGATGACGACATAAGGCTGTCCGGCAAGGTCGTTGCCGAGCCCCGGCGCGAAGACCGGCCCCTCGCCGCTTTCGAACACCACATAGAACTGGATCGGATAGTTCGATTCCGTGAATGCCGCCGGCAGCGACGCTGCGAAGCCGTGCGCATCGGCCGACATTTTGGTCTTCGACCAAATCTCGCCCTGATGGACATGGCGGAAATAGAGCGTCGCCGCCGTGGCCGTTGCAGGCTTGCGAACGGCGATCGTCAGCGCCTTGCCGCGCCGATAACGCTGCGGATATGCGCCGGAAAGTGCCGTACTCGGGCGCGCGCGCCAGCCTCGCATCGCCGCCAGTTGCGCTGCGGCCTTCGCCTGCTCCACGATCGGGCGATCGCGATCGTTGATGTACCAGAACTCGAAATCCTGAATGTCGCGATCGATGCCCGCGAGCCGGTCGCGCCACGCACCGCGCAGCCAGGGCTGCGGCCCGTAGGACAGATCGGTCTGATAGACGCCCTCGGCGGCATTGATAATCGCGACCCACGCGTCGCGCGCGCGCGCATAGTCGTTCATCGCCGCGTCATAGGCCGGCCGGCCGCCGACGATCAGATAGAGTTCATGCGTGCAGGCCGAGCGAAAACGCGCCGCGAAGAACCGCGCCAGCGACGCTTGAATCTGCGCGTCGACGATATAGCGGCGCGTCGCCGGGCGATGCGCATCGACGCAAGCCCTTGCCTTGCGCAAAGCCGCCTCGCAATCGTCGGCGAGCGCTTCGAGCCATGTCGCGACGTCGAGGGCGGTGTATTTCTCGATCGGCGTGCCGTTCCACAGCGCCGCGACCGTGTCGCGCGGATTGGCGAAAAGCTGCGGATCGAAGGTCGGCACGTCGCCGAAACGCGTCGAGGAATCCGAATCGTAGCCGTAGGGATAGGTCGTCGGCGGATAGACCAGCGACATATTGTCGTAGATCTCCGGCCAATAGGTGTTGTTGCAAGCCGACACGCCATGCGCGAGCGTCACCAGCGGCAACACCCGGCTGGCATGTGCCAGCGCCGTCTCGCAAGCCTCGGCGGCATCACCCGCCGTCGCACGCAGGAAGCGTAGCCAGCTTTCGCGCGGCGCATCGGTCGAATAGCCGAGCCGACCTTGCAGCAGATAGGCGTATTCGAATTTCGACCAATCGTAACGGCCGCGCAGTTCCTCG
>JAIUNH010000492.1 GCA_020161965.1 Pseudomonadota bacterium | reverse complement strand
ACACCGCTCGCCATCACCGACAACATGAATTTCGGCAACCCGGAACGGCCCGAAATCATGGGCCAGTTCGTCGGCGCGATTAAGGGCATGCGCAAGGCGTGCTTGGCGCTCCACTACCCGGTCGTGTCGGGCAACGTGTCGCTCTACAACGAGACCAACGGCAACGCGATCCTGCCCGCACCCGTGATCGGCGCGGTCGGCGTGTTGAAGGACGCGGACAAGCGCGTCGATCTCGCCTTGAAGGCGCCGGGCGAAACGCTGGTGCTGATCGGCAAGACCGAAGGCTGGCTCGGCTCGTCGGTCTATTTGCGCGAAATCGAAGGCATCGAAGACGGCGCCCCGCCGCCGGTCGATCTGAAGCTCGAACGGCGCAACGGCGATTTCGTGCGCAAGCTGATCGAAAAGGGCCTCGTCTCGGCCTGCCACGATCTTTCGGATGGCGGCCTCATCTGCGCGATCGCGGAAATGGCCCTGGCCGGGCGTCTGGGGGCCGCGTTGGCGCCCAAGCGCACCGATAACGCCTTCCTGTTCGGCGAGGACCAGGCGCGCTACGTGGTTTCCACGTCCAAGCCCGACAAGCTGCTGGAACGCGCCAATGCCGCCAAGGTCCATGCGGAAATCGTCGGCCGGACCGTCGCCGGGGCCTCGTTGACACTGACGGGTCGGGTTCTTATATCCCTCGAAGCGCTGCGGGCCGTGCACGAAAATTGGCTGCCCGCCTATATGTCGCAGAAACACTAAGGGATTTGCCGGAATGCCGATGGCGGCCGCCGATATCGAAAAGCTGATCCGCGAGGCGCTGCCCGACGCGGATGTGCGCATCGACGATCTGCGCGGCGACGGCGACCATTACGCCTGCCACGTCGTTTCGGCGCTGTTCAAAGGCAAGTCCCGCGTCCAGCAGCACCAAATGGTGTATGCTGCCCTGAAAGGCCGCATGGGCGGCGAGCTGCACGCGATGGCGTTGCAGACCGCGTTGCCCGCCGGCGCCTGAACCTTTTCCGCCCCCGGAGTATCCGCCATGGACCCCGTCAAGGAACGCATCGAAGCCGATCTCAAGGCCAACGACATCGTGCTCTTCATGAAGGGCACGCCGGTGTTCCCGCAGTGCGGCTTCTCCGCCGCCGTGGTTCAGGTGCTGACCCACATGGGCGTGAAGTTCAAGGGCATCAACGTCCTCGAAGATCCCGAACTGCGCCAGGGCATCAAGGAATTCACCAACTGGCCGACGATCCCCCAGCTCTACGTGAAGGGCGAATTCGTCGGCGGTTGCGACATCGTGCGCGAAATGTATCAGACCGGCGAACTGGCCGATCTGCTGACGACCAAGGGCATCGCCACCAAGGCGGCCTGATTTCGCGCAAGCCGCCGAACGCAAAAGGCCCCGCCCGAAAGGCGGGGCCTTTTTCTTTGCCTTACGCGAACGCGTAAGCCGCCATCGACAGGCTGCCATGGGTGAAGGAATGGTGCAGGCGCGTGCCCTGCCCGCCCGCCCCCATCGCCACATAGATCGGCAGCAGATGTTCGTCGGTCGGATGCGCCATCGCGGCGTTGGGTGCTTGCGCGCGATAATCGAGCAACGCGTCGATATCGTTCGCCGCGATCTTGTCGGCGAACCAATCGTCGAATGCCTGGGCCCAATCGGCGACCGCGTTGTGCCGGTTCCAGGCCAACGCGCGCAGATTATGCGTGGCCGAGCCAGAGCCCACGATCGCCACGCCCTCGTCGCGCAATTTCGCCAGCGCCTGCCCTAGCTTGTAGTGATGCGCCGGATCGCGATCGGGTTGGATCGACAGCTGGAACACGGGCACATCCGCGTCGTCGTAGATCTGCGACAACGGCACCCACGCGCCATGGTCGAGCCCGCGGCCGGGATCGGTGTCCGCGTCGAAACCCGCGTCGCGCAGCGTTTGGGCCGCGCGCACAGCGATCTCGGGCGCACCCGGTGCGGGATAGGCGATCTTATAAAGCTCCGGCGGGAAGCCGTAGAAATCGTGGATCGTCTCGGGCTGTTTGGCCGTCGACGCCAAGGGTTCGTCGGTTTCCCAATGCGCGGAGGCGATCAAGATCGCCTTCGGCTTTTCGAATTTGGCGCCAAGCCCGCGCAGAAAATCGCGCGCGGCGACATTCTCGAACGGCAGCGTGGGCGAGCCGTGGCTCACGAAAAACGCGGGCGCTTTGGCCATAATCCGACCCTTTCTCGAAACCGGGGCGGACGCAAACCCATCCGCCCCGTCTTGCTTCAGCCTTTGAACTTCTTCGTCACTTCCGCGACGCGCTGGCCCAACGCCGCGCCCGTCGCGATATCGCCCTTGTCGGGATTGTCCGGGCCCGGGGCCGCGTTTTCCGAGATCGAGAACGCGCCGCCATAACCCGCCAGACGGTTGAGGACGAGACCGTCCTTCTCCGTCTTCGGCATCACGCCCAGGCTCACCCAGATCATCGAGTGCTGCATGGCGAGCGCCCACATCGTTTGCAGCGTGTTCAGCTTGTCGCCCGACAGATTGCCCGAATTGGTGAAGCCGGCGGCGATCTTGTCCTTCCAGCCCTGGCCGAACCAAACCTTCGCGGTCGTGTCCGCCCAGGTTTTGAATTGGCCCGACACGTCGCCCATATAAGTGGGTGAGCCGAAGATGATCGCGTCGGCGGCGTTCAAGATTTCGATCTTCGCGTCGGCTTCCTCGACCGGAACCAGATCGACCTTCGTGCCGGCGACCGACGCCGCACCCTTGGCGACCGCTTCGGCGAGCAGCTTCGTGTGCCCGTAGCCCGAGTGATAGACGATTGCGACCTTTGCCATTTTCGGAACTCCGCTCTGCCCTCTTGAATATCGAGGGGATGGTTACAAATCAATACTGATAGGATATGATGTAAGTAGTTGGCTCCGTAAAGTAGGTACCTTCCAGTAACTGCTTTGCCTCACGAGACGGTAAAGGAGAGCGCCATGCCGCTACCCGAAAGCCCCAAAGCCTGCCCGATGGATTCGATCCTGCGCGTCCTGATGGGGCCGTGGACGACGTATATCCTGTGGGTGCTGAAATCGAACGGCCCGACGCGCTTCGGCGAGTTGAAGCGCAAAGTCGGCGGCGTATCGGCCAAGGTGCTGACGGAGCGTCTGCGCCTGTTGGAAAGTGCGGAAATCATTTCGCGCCATTACGAGCCGACGATCCCGCCGCAAGTGACCTACGCGTTTACGCAACGCGGGCACGAGCTTTCGGACGTGTTCGACCGCTTGAACGCGATC
>JAIUNH010000491.1 GCA_020161965.1 Pseudomonadota bacterium | reverse complement strand
GACCGCCCCGCGGATCGTCACGCCGTCGCCCAGCACGCGGCGCGCAACGGCGCCGGCGGCGACGCGGCACGCGGTTTCGCGC
Organism: Pseudomonadota bacterium; assembly: GCA_020161965.1. Classification (GTDB taxonomy): domain Bacteria; phylum Pseudomonadota; class Alphaproteobacteria; order CACIAM-22H2; family CACIAM-22H2; genus Tagaea. Next base: position 3,167 of record JAIUNH010000491.1, on the reverse strand, counting down.
GCCGAGGAACGCCCGCCGCCGCGATAGTCGCGAATGCCGTATTTGGCCCAATAGGTGTAGTCGGCATGGCCGGGGCGGAACTTCGCCGCGATTTCGGAATAGTCCTTCGAACGCTGATCCTCGTTGCGGATCATCAGCGACAAGGATGTGCCGGTCGTCTTGCCTTCGAACACGCCCGACAGGATCTCGACCGTGTCGGGCTCTCGGCGCTGCGTGACGAATCTCGACGTGCCCGGCTTGCGCTTGTCGAGAAAGGTTTGGATGAAGGCTTCGTCGAGCGCCAGACGCGGCGGCACGCCGTCGACGACGGCGCCGAGCGCCGGGCCATGACTCTCGCCCCAGGTCGTGACCCGGAACAGCGTGCCGAAGGAATTGGCGCTCATGCGCCCTTGTTCTTGAAGCCGGCGAGCAGGTCGGAAAGCTCGCCCGCCGATTCCGTCGCCATCATGCCGACGACGTGATAGCCGCTATCGACGTGCAGAACTTCGCCGGTGACGCCCGAGCCGAGTTCCGACAGCAGATAAAGCGCCGAGCCGCCGACGTCTTCGATCGTCGTGCCGCGACGCAAGGGCGCGTTCAGCTCGTTCCATTTTTGGATGTAGCGGAAATCACCGATACCCGACGCCGCGAGCGTGCGGATCGGCCCGGCCGAGATCGCGTTGACGCGGATATTCTCCGGCCCCAGATCGGCGGCGAGGGCGCGCACCGACGCTTCGAGGGCGGCCTTGGCCACACCCATCACGTTGTAATGCGGGATGATGCGTTCGGCGCCGATATAGGAAAGCGTGAGCATCGAGCCGCCTTCCTTCATCAAGGGCCGTGCGCGGCGCGCGACATCCGTGAACGAGAACACCGAGATGTCCATCGAGTTCAGGAAGTTCTCGCGCGTCGTGTCGACGTATTTGCCCTTCAGCTGGTCCTTGTCGGAATAGACGATGGCGTGGACGACGAAGTCCAGCTTGCCCCAGCGCTTGGCGATCTCGTCGAACGCCTTGTCGAGCGAAGCGGCGTCGGTGACGTCGGCCGAGATCAGAAAATCGGAGCCGAGCTGTGCGGCCAAGGGCCGCACGCGTTTTTCCAGCGCCTCGCCCTGATAGGTAAAGGCGATTTCGGCGCCGTGTTCGACCACCGCCTTGGAGATACCCCAAGCGATGGAACGATCATTGGCCACACCCATGATGAGGCCGCGTTTGCCCTGCAGCAGGGCTTTGGATTCCGACATGCGTTTCTAAGTCCGCGTTTCGACTGGCGAATTGGCCGGCATCCTACACGAAAGTCCGGGTCAGGCAACGCCGGGATGGCACCTTTATGTGCGGAGCAACAAAAAACCCGGCCCCGCATGACGCAGGGGCCGGGTCCGATTTTGTCCGATCCGCCGTGAGGTTAGTTGATGACCTTCCAGCTGCCGTCCTGCTGGCGGCAGGCGGTGCCATAGGCCTGTTCCTGCTTGCCGCCGACGGTCACGGTCGTCTGGTATTCGCGGCACTGGTTGCCCGACTGGTCGCGGCCTTCGCGAGTCGGCGTGACCGAGCCGGAATTGCCCGAATCCGGGTTGCTCCAGCTGATGCGCTGGCCGACCGGGGCGGTCTGCGCGGTCGTTTCGGCGCGCTGCATATGGGCCTGATCGGCCTTGTCGAGCGACTTGCCGACCTCGCGGCCCAGGAACGCGCCGGCCAGCGTGCCGAGCGCCACGCCGACGAGCTGGCCGCGGCCGCCGCCGAATTGCGAGCCGACGACGGCACCGCCGACACCGCCCAGAATCGTGCCGATGCCCTCCTTTTGTCCGCCTTCAGCGCAGGCGGCGAGGGAGAGGGCAATGGCACCGACGGCAAAAATCTTGATCCCACGCATTTTTCCGTCCTCCTCCGACGGTTCGACGGGTTTCGAAATTCCGTCCTAAAACGATAACGATTCCCGTTCTCAGTCTATTCCAAACACGGCCTTGGTCGAAGCGATGGCTAGGTCTATTTAGGGGCCATGGAAAGCGAATCCCAGTCCCCATCCGAACTCGATCCCGCAATCGATCCCGTCGCACGTTTTGCGGCGTGGCTCGACGAAGCGCGCGCGAAGGAAATCAACGACCCCGAAGCGATGGCCGTCGCGACGGTGGGCCAGGATGGCATGCCCAGCCTGCGCATGGTGTTGCTGAAAGATTTCGATGCGCGCGGCTTCGTGTTCTACACGAATTTCGAAAGCAAGAAGGGCACGCAGCTTTTGGCGCATCGCAAAGCGGCGCTGCTGTTCCATTGGAAATCACTGCGCCGCCAAGTGCGCATCGAAGGCGACGTGGAGATCGTGACGGACGCGGAAGCCGACGCGTATTTCGCCTCGCGTCCGCGCGGCAGCCAGATCGGCGCTTGGGCCTCGCAGCAATCGCGCCCGATGGAAGGGCGCTTCACGCTCGAGCGTCACGTCGCCGAGTACACGTTGAAATTCGGGCTGGGTACGGTGACGCGCCCGTCGCATTGGTCGGGTTTCCGCGTGAAGCCCGTGACGATCGAATTTTGGCATGACCGGCCGTTCCGCTTGCACGAGCGCTTGGTGCATCGTCGCGACGGCGACAAATGGCGCACGGAGCGCCAATTCCCGTGACCGCGACGAACGCGACCGTTAGCCCCGAGGAACGCGGCGCGCTGATGCGCCGCGCGACCTATGCCTCGGTCGCGGTCGCCGGCCTTCTGATCGTCGCGAAGACCGGCGCTTGGGCGATCACGGATTCCGTGTCGGTGCTGTCGAGCTTGCTCGACTCTTTGCTCGATGCCGCGGCATCGCTCGTGAATTTGTTCGCGGTGCGTCATGCGCTGGCGCCGGCGGACGCCGAACATCGCTTCGGGCACGGCAAGGCGGAAGCGCTGGCCGGCCTCGCGCAGGCCGCGTTCATCGGCGGCTCGGCGCTGCTGCTGCTGTCCGAAGCCGTGCATCGCCTGTGGACGCCGGTGCCGGTGGCGAGCGGCGAGATCGGCATCGCCGTCATGGCGCTGTCGATGGCGCTGACCTTCGTGCTGGTCCGCTATCAGATTTACGTCGTCGCGCGCACCGGTTCGCTGGCGGTGGGTGCCGATCGTCTGCACTACGCGTCCGACTTTCTGCTGAACGGCGCGGTCATCGTGTCGCTGCTCGCCTCGATGCTATTCCGGATCGATATCCTCGATCCGCTCGCCGGTCTG
>JAIUNH010000490.1 GCA_020161965.1 Pseudomonadota bacterium | reverse complement strand
CGCCTCGTGGCCCGGCACGATCGGCATCGGCGAGGGCCAGTCTCGCCGATGCCCCCGGGATGCTCACGAACGCGACGAACATCCTCATCGTGGGGTCGGACGCGCGGCCCGGCGAGACCCGGTCCCGCGCCGACACGATCATGGTGATGCGCCTCGACCCGCATGGGCCGTTGCGCTATCGCGATCTCGCCTTCCATCCCGGCGGTGCGGGTGCGGTCGCGCATGCCGCGATGCTCGATCCCAACAAGCGCGGCCAGATGGAGGAGTTTTTCTCCTGGCGCCTCGCCCATGTCTGGTCGAAAGCCGCCAATTCGTTCGGCTTGCTCGACGAGGAAGCGCGCAAGCTTTTGGAGGTCGAGGACCGCATCTCCAACAAGGTCGACAAGCTGGAGGCCGCACTCTACCGCCTCAACGCCGACGCGCCATGCCTATCGCCCGCCGTGCAGGGCAAATGGGTCGATCAACCCGGCGATCTGCTCGATTTCATCGAAGCGTCGATCGGCCAAGGCAAGATGGATTTCGACGGCCATGTCGTCGCGTTCCTGGGCGCGCGCAGCGGCATTTCCGCCGCCGATATCGGCGCTTTGAAAAGCTTCGACGGCAAGGATCAGCGCCGCGCGGCGGCCGTGCTGAAGGCGTCGATGCGCTTCTCGGTCGACGCCAAAGGCAAGAAGCTGCCCAACCTCACGCGCCTGTGTCACGACGCTGCGAAGACGATGATCAACCGGCTGAAGAAGCCGGATTTGCGCGAACGCAAGCTTGCGGAATCCGATGCGCTGGCGAACGCGGGCGACATTCCCGGCCTTGTCGATCTCGCGACCGATCCCGATGTGTTCGGCCAGGATCAAGCCGAATTCGCCGCCGTCAAAAGCGAGTTCGACACCAATCAGCGCGTGCTCGACCATCGCGAGGCGATCGTCGACGCCACGCGCCGCATCGGCCGCGACAAGGGCCAGGAAATAGCACTCGCCGTGCTGTCGGTGCTGTCCATCGGCACGCTGCTGACGCAGCTCTATTTCTGGGTCATGGTGCGATAGATGAGATCCCTCGGCTTCCGCGGTGTGCTGATCGCGCTCGCCATTCTGGGCGCCACGGTGCTCGCCGTCGCGGTGCTGATCCTGAAGCCCGCCTTGCTCGCCTACTTCATCGGCGTGTTCACGCCGTGCGCGGCCGTCTACATCTTGGAAGGCAGCAAACGGCGTTTTGCCTGGATAGGTTCTGCGGCGATGACGCTCGCCGCCGCCGGCCCCATCGTGCTGGCCGGCTTGCTCGACGGCAAATTGTTCATCATGGGCAATATATGGGCCTGGGGCGTGCCGGTCGCCGCCGGCATGGCGGGGACCGCCGTCGCCATCATCGTGCCCGCGATCGGCGAAGCGATCACCACGCGCGAACAGAAAGAACAGTTCGCGATCTTGGAAGAGCGCCAAACGGCGTTGATCGCCGAATGGGGCGAGACGATCAAAGAACCGCTGTCGCCGCCGAGTTGAGGTCCACCATGCCGCCCTTCCGCCAAGCCCTGCTCGCCTTCGCCGTCCTGTTGCCGCTCGCCGCTTGCGGTGGCGGTGGCGGAACGCAAGTCGCGGCGGATGGCACGGTTGCGCCGTCACCCAAGGGCGACATCGTGCTCGCGAATATGGGCTCCTACCATGTCGGCGGGCGCGCGGTGACGATCGTGGGCAAGCCGGTGCGCGACGTGCAGTTCACGCCCGGCGGACCGATCGCGCGCATCGATCCCAACGGCACGTTTCTGGTCGAGCACATGTACGCGCAATGGTTCGAGCCGCGCTGGAAGCGCGGCGTCGCACCGTTGGTGCTGATGCATGGCGGCGGTATGACGGGCGTGCAATACGAAACCACACCGGACGGGCGCGACGGCTGGCTCAATTTCTTCCTGCGGCGCGGCTGGACCGTGCACAACGCCGACGCGGTCGAACGCGGGCGCGCGGGCTGGGCGCAGTATCCGGATATTTTCCGCGGCGAGCCGGTGTTCCTGGCGCAGCCCGAAGCGTTCGAGCGTTTTCGCATCGGCGACGGTCCCGGCTCCTTCGCCAAACGCGAAACGCTAACGGGCAGTCAGTTCCCGGCCGATGCCTACGACCAGCTCGTGCGCCAAATGGTGCCGCGCTGGACCTCGACCGACGATGCGATCACCGAAGCCTATATCGCGTTGATCGACCGCACCTGCCCTTGCGTGTTGGTGGCGCATAGCCAGGCCGGGCAATTCGCTTTCCGCGCGGCGGAGGCGCGGCCCGACAAGGTGCGCGCGATCGTGGCGATCGAGCCGACGGGATTCGGCGATCCCGGCCGCGCGGCCGAGATCAAAGACGTGCCCGTCCTTGCGATCTACGGCGATTACATCGAACAGGATACGCGCTGGCCCGCGATCAAGGGCAACGGCTTGCGCTATTTCGAAGTTTTGCGCGCGGCCGGCGCGCAGGTGGATGTGCTCGACCTGCCGCGCGGCGGCATCGCCGGCAACAGCCATATGCCGATGATGGACAAAAACTCCGACCAGGTCGCCGAGCGCATTCAGGATTGGCTGATGCGCCGGGGCTTATGGCGTTGACTTGAACCAACCCTCGACCTTGGCGCGCGCCCACGGCGCCACGAAATAGACCGTGGGTGCCGCGACGATCCAGGAATAGATCCAGGCATGCGTCCACGCGTCGAAAAACGCGGCCGGATCGGCGATCACATCGGCCGGGCCCAGAATGCGGATCGTCGAAATGCCCGAGACGATCGCCGTCATCACGACGGTCAGCAAGCCGGAAAACGCCAGCCGGATTTTCAACGCGGTGCTCATGCCGCCTTCACCTTGCGCTCGCGCCATAGCGCGTAAAGCCCGGCCGCGACGATCAGCGCCATGCCGCACCACGCGTAGACATCCGGCAAATAGCCCCAGACGGCCCAGCCCAGCAGTGTCGTGCTGATAAGCCCGGTGTAGCGGAACGGCGAAACGACGGTCACCTCGCCAATGCGCATCGATAGAACCATGCAATACATCCCCGTGCCCGAGATCAGCGCGGAGGCGAAAACCACGAACCACGCGAAGCCCGGCATCGGTACGAAGCCTTGCAAGAACGCGACCGCGCCGCCGAACAACCCGACGGCCGCCAGAGTCACGAGCGTCACGACCGCCGAAGGCACGTATTGGGGAATGCGCCGCGTGATGACGTCGCGAACGGCGCAAAGCAGCGCCGATACGAACGATACGACGAGCCAGATATCGAACCCGTCGGCACCGGGGCGCAGGATCAACAGCACGCCCGCGAAGCCCGCCAG
>JAIUNH010000489.1 GCA_020161965.1 Pseudomonadota bacterium | reverse complement strand
CGGAAATCGGCCTGCGCGAACCGCGCATCGGCGAAGAAGCCGCGCTTCAGCGTGACCGCGCGCAAATCGGCATGCGCGAAATCGGCGGACGAGAAATCGCCGAACGAAAGATCGGACAACACCAGCGACGAGCGCGTGAATTTGGCGCCGGCCGCATAGGCGTTGCGCAAACTCGCCCCCGACAGGTCGAGCCCCGCGAGATCGACTCCGCCGAGATCGGCCCCCGCCAGATCGAGCCGGGCGCCTTGCGCGCCTTGCGTGGCGATCCACGCGACATGCGCTTCGACCAGGGACGCGAGTTTGGCGCGCACATCGCGCAATTGCGCGCTGGCATTGCCGCCGGCGGCGAGCGCTTCGCGCAGCGCACGATCGAGAATGGCGCCCGCGATATCGGCGCGCGCCAGCGACGTGCCCAGTAAAGTCGCGCCCGCGACGACGGCACCGCGCAGCGTGGCCCCGGCCAGATCGCAAGCGCGCATTTCCGTGTCGCGCAGATCGGCACCGGTGAAATTCGCGTTGCGGAAATCGACGCGCACCAGCTTGGCGCCGGCGAAGGTGACATCGGTCAGATCGACCTGCATGGCGATCGTGCCGTCGAGCTGGGCGCGACTGAGATCGACGCCCTTCATCACGGCGGTCGCGGCGTCGACCACGCCGCCGATCGCTTGACCCGTGGAACTCGACCCTTCGTGGCGCTGGCGGGCGAGCGTGCCTTCGCGCAAATCGCAGGCGACCATCTTGGCGCCGGAAAGATCGGCCCCGCGCAAGGTGGCGCCCCGCAAATCGGCCCCCGACAGATCCGCCCCGGCAAGCCGCGCGAAGCGCAAATCGACGCAGAACAGCGTCGCACCCTTGAAATTGGTACCGCGCGCCGAACAGCCGCGCATTTGCGCGCCGGTGAGATCGGCGCCGGAAAGATCGAGCCCGTCGAGATCGAGCCCGGCGAGATCGTAGAAACTGAGCTTGGCGCGCCTTCCTTGCGGATCGCCCTTGCGGAAGCGTGCGTGCGAAGACGCGATGTCTCGCAACGCGATCCGGTCGAGCTTCGGCTGCCCCGCCCCCGTCACGCGACGTTCTCCCACGGATGGATCGGCGGCGGACCGCTGCGCGCGCGCCACGACGGCAGCGACACCCAGGCATCCGTGCCCGAACCCGGCACGCTGTCGACGGCGAGTTTGCCGCCATGCAACTCGGTCAGCAGGCGCACGATCGACAGGCCGAGCCCCGTGCCCTTTTCGCCGCGCACGCCGTCGCTCGACGCGGCGTAAAGCTGCGTAACGCGCGCGAGCGTGGCGGCATCCATTCCCGCCCCGCTATCCGATACGCCGAAACCCGGCGTGCCGTCGGCGGAAACGCGCGCGGCCAGGCGGATCGTGCCGCCGGCCGGCGTGAACTTCACCGCGTTCGACAGAAGATTGATCGCGATCTGACGCAACGCGCGCGGATCGGCGAAGACGGAAAGATGCGCGGGCAGATCTAGATCGAGATTCTGCCGGTTGCGTTCGGCAAGGCCGCGCGCGGTCGCGGCCGCGGCGCTCAGCACGACGGCGAGATCGCAGACCTCCTCCTCCAGCGTGTATTGGCCCGAGGAGAAGCGCGCGACATCGAGCGTATCGACGACCAGCTCGCTCAGATGGATCGCGGCCGTATGGATGTCGCGCGAATAATCGACATAACGCGGATTGCCCATCGGGCCGAATTTGCCTTCGGCCATGATCTCGGCGAAGCCGGCGATCGCATTCAACGGACTGCGGAATTCGTGGATCAACTGGGCCAGAAAATCGCGCTGACGCGCGATGCGCTCGTGCGCCTCCGCCAGTTCCGCCCGCAGGGCTGCGATTTCGGGGTCGTCGTCCATCCGCCAAATATGACATGCCGCGGTGAAGCGATGTTTAACAAGTCACGCCGGCGCGGCATCCTCGATATGCAATTGCACACGCTGCGCGCCGCGCCAAGTGTCGCGTTTCAACCGCCCGGCGATGTGCAATGCAGCACCGTCGCCCCGTAGCAACAGCGTACCCAATGGCGAGGACGCGGATCGGAAAGCGATACCCGCAAGCCTTGCACCCCGCGCGTCTTGCAAAAAGCAACGAACATGGTCGGTGCCGACGATATCGGCCTTTGCGATCCGCAAATTGGCGAAGGCGAAGCGCGGTTCCGGGTTGCCCATGCCGAAGGGGCCGATCTTGTCGATCTCGTCCAGGAAGCCAGTGGTAGCGCCCGCGAGCGACATCGCCCCGTCGAGGTCATAGGTCGAAACGCGCGGCGCGTCCGAAAAATATGCGGCGACGCGGGCGTTCAGGAAACGCTGCAACGCCGGCAGCGCGTCGCGCGCGACGGTCAATCCCGCCGCGTTGGCATGGCCGCCGCCATTGATCAACAAGCCTTCGGCGCGTGCCGCGATGGTCGCGGCCCCGATATCGAAACCCATCGCCGACCGCGCCGAGCCTTTGCCGATCTCGCCGTCCAGCGCGATCACCAAAGCGGGGCGATCGTATTTTTCCTTCAGGCGGCTGGCGACGATGCCGATGACACCCGCATGCCAGCCCTCGCCCGCCACGCAGACGAAATCCGATTTGCCCATCGCCTCGGCTTCGGTCAACGCGGATTCCAGCACTTCGGCTTCGATGCGCTGGCGCTCGCGGTTATAGCCGTCGAGCTTGCGCGCGATCTCCGCCGCTTCCAGCGGATCCTGCGTGGTCAGCAGACGCGTGCCGAGATCGGCTTCGCCCACGCGCCCGCCGGCATTGACGCGCGGGCCCAGCGTGAAGCCGAGATGGAAAGCCTGCGGCGTTTCCGAAAGCCCCGCGACATCGGCAAGCGCCGCGATACCCGGCCGCGCACGCGCCGCGATCGCTTTCAAGCCTTGCGCGACATAAGCGCGATTGACGCCGGTCAACGGCACCACGTCGCACACCGTGCCCAACGCCACGAGATCGAGCAAGCCGAGCAAGCCTTCGTTGTCGAGATGCTTGAGACCATCGTCGCGCAAACGGCGATTGACCGCGACCGCCAGCAGGAACGCCACACCGACCGCCGCCATTTGGCCATGCGCGCCGCTTTCGTCGAGCCGGTTCGGATTGACGATGGCGAACGCCTTTGGAAGCTGCGGCTCGGCGGCGTGATGATCGACGACGATCATGTCGAGGCCCGCGTCGCTCGCCGCCTGCAACGGCGCATGCGCGGTCGTGCCGCAATCGACCGTGACGGCCACACCCGCCCCGTCGGCTTTCAATTTCAGCAAGGCCAGCGCGTTCGGGCCGTAGCCTTCCTTCATCCGGTCGGGAATA
>JAIUNH010000488.1 GCA_020161965.1 Pseudomonadota bacterium | reverse complement strand
ATCGCGATCGCCTGGCAACAGCCGATCTTGAAGGCCAGCCACGGCGTCATTTCATCGACGTCGCGAATTTCGGTGTCGGGCAGATGACGTTCGATCCACAAAATCGCCACGCCGCCGACGATCAACGCGACCGACACGACCCAGGGATTGAACAACGCGTTCTTGATGAAGGAATGCAGTGTGAAGCCCAGCACCAAGGCGGGCAGGAACGCGATCGACACGTTGATCGCGAAGCGCCGGTCGGCGGGCTCGCTGGCGAGGCCCAACACCGTGCCGAACAATTTGGCGCGATAGATCCAGCAGATCGCCAGGATCGCGCCGAACTGGATCGCCACTTCGAACACGCGGCCCGGCGGACCTTGGAAGCCGATCAGATCGCCCAGCAGGATCAAATGGCCTGTCGACGAAACCGGAATGAATTCAGTCAGTCCTTCGACGAGCCCCAGAATGAGGGCGCCCAGCAGCGTCGCGTTTTCCATGTCCGACTCGACCTTTCGACGGGGAGTTTACTAGAGCGCGTCCGGGACGCGTTAGACTGTCTGCGCAGGGCGCGATAAAGTTCGAAGCGAAAAGCGGCGTTGCGCGACATAACGGGTGGACGATGAAGAAATTACGCCTGCACACCCGGTATCAGAACTCGGCCGGACAGCGCGTGCGCATCGTCCTCAACCTGAAACAATTGCCCTACGAGTATGTCGCGATCCCCGCAGTGTCGTCCGAGGCGTATCGGGCAATCAATCCGCAAGGTCTGATGCCGACCTTGGAAATCGACGGCCGCGCCGTGGCGCAATCGATGGCGATCGTCGAATTGCTGGAGGAATTGTTTCCGGATCCCAGCGTTTTGCCCGCCGATCCGCTGTTGCGAGCCGAAGCGAGATCCTTCGCGTATTTGATTTCTGCCGACCTTCACCCGATCAACAATAATCGGGTTCGCCGGTATCTTGACGGCGTGCTGGGCGTCGACGAGCGGCAGATACGCGACTGGTATCGGCATTGGGTCGGCGAAGCGTTTTCGAGTCTCGAACGGCAGCTCGCGCAACGGTCGGCGCGTTATCGATTCTGTTTCGACGATCGCCCGGGATTGGCCGATGCGTGTCTTGTTCCGCAAATCGACAACGCGCGACGATTCGACTGCGATCTGTCGCCCTATCCGCTTCTTCTGTCGGTGGACGCGCAGTGCCGCCAGTTGGACGCTTTCAAGCGCGCGGCGCCCGCGATGCAGCCCGACTATCCGGGCCGATGACGAAAGCCGGTCGCGCTCAACTCCCGAGAACGGCGCTACCCGCCGAATAGAAACCGAAGACCAGCGCGCCGACCAAGCCGAAGGACAGCACCGACGCGACATAGCCCAGGATCACGCAACGGCCGTCGCGCTCCAGAATGCCGAGCGCCAGCAAAGCGAGCGCGATCGCCGGCGGCGGATTGCCGAACGGGATCGGCAAGGCGAGCAGTACGGCGACGGGAATGCCGACCAAGCCGATCATGCGCTCGCCCATCGGCGAGGTCAGGGCGGGCAAGCGCGGCTTCACCCAGGATTCGGCTTTCACCAGCCACGGCATGAAACGGGTGACGACCTGCGCGTAATTCGCGCGATCCACGCCGCGGTCGAGCAGCTTGGCCGGCAGCCACGGTTTCTTCACGCCCAGCAGCAGCAGCAGGCAGAAGAAGGCGATCGGCAAACCGGTCAGCGCCGAAAAGCCGGGGATCGAGAAGGGCAGGAAATTCGGCAGGCACAGCAGCACGATCAACGCGCCGTAGCCGCGCTCGCCCAGCGCATCGAGGATTTCGCGCAAGCTGATCTGGGGCCCGCGCGCCGGATCGACGAGATTTTGGAAAAGTTCGGACAGGGATTCGGGATGGGCGTCGTCGTTCACGGCGTCTCCGGGATCGAAATCGCCCGCGATGGGCATAACGCTCTCGCGGGGCCCCTTCGCCTTGCGGCGAAAGGGCAGAGCTTGGGGGGAAGGCTCGGTGGACATGGGCGCAGCGGCGATTAAGCCGCCGTGCCGCCGACGGTCAGCTTGTCGAGCAGCATGGTCGGTTGGCCCACGCCCACGGGCACGCCCTGGCCATCCTTGCCGCACGTGCCGATACCGGGATCGAGCTTCATGTCGTTGCCGATCATCTTCACGTGCTTGAGCGATTCAGGCCCGTTGCCGATCAGCATCGCGCCCTTCACGGCGGGGCCGATCTTGCCGTTTTCGACCAGATAGGCTTCGGCCGCGTTGAACACGAACTTGCCCGAGGTGATGTCGACCTGCCCGCCACCGAAATTGACGGCGTAGAGACCCTTCTTCACCGACTTCAAAATCTCGTCGGGCGAATGATTGCCGCCCAGCATCACCGTGTTGGTCATGCGCGGCATCGGATGATGGGCGAAGCTTTCGCGCCGCCCGTTGCCGGTCGGCTTCATGCCCATCAGGCGCGCGTTCTGCCGGTCCTGCATATAGCCGCGCAGGATGCCGTCTTCGATCAGCACCGTGCGCTGCGTGGGGGTACCTTCGTCGTCGATGGTCAGCGAGCCGCGCCGATCGCCGATCGTGCCGTCGTCGACGACGGTGACGCCGGGGGCGGCAACGCGCTGGCCCATCAACCCGGCGAAAGCCGACGTCTTCTTGCGATTGAAGTCACCTTCCAAACCGTGGCCGATCGCCTCGTGCAGCAGAATGCCGGGCCAGCCCGGCCCGAGCACGACTTCCATCTCGCCGGCGGGGGCGGGTACAGCGTCGAGATTGACCAAAGCTTGGCGCACCGCTTCGTTGACGGCGTTCTGCCAGTTTTCCGGATCGACCACGCGACCGAAGGCGAAGCGACCGCCCCAACCATAGGAACCGGTCTCCTGCTTGTCGCCGTCGCCGACGACGACGGAGACGTTGACGCGCACCAGCGGGCGCACATCGGCCAAGCGCTCGCCGTCGGCGCGCAGGATCTGCACCGCCTGCCATTCGCCGGCGATCGAGCACATGACTTGGCGCACGCGGCTATCCTTTGCGCGCGCATAGGCGTCGATCTCGCCCAGCAGCTTCACCTTGTCGGCGAAGGGCATCAGCTCTAGCGGGTTCTCGTCGGTATAAAGCCGCGCGTTCGTGCCTTGCGGGCCTTCGGCCGCCGTGCCGGCATGGCCGGACTTGATGGCGCCGACGGTGCGCGACGCGCGCGCGATGGCGTCATGCGTCAGGTCGGAAGCATGGGCATAGGCCGACGTATCGCCCAGCACGGCGCGCAGGCCGAAGCCCTTGGCGGTGTCGAACGAGGCGCTTTTCAGCTTGCCGTCGTCGAAGGACAGCGCCTC
>JAIUNH010000487.1 GCA_020161965.1 Pseudomonadota bacterium | reverse complement strand
AATGCTTGGCGTGCCAGTGATGGAAAAGATCATAACGAAACCCGGCTTGCTCACGCCCAGCCACAGCTACAAGCCCTTTCGCTATCCCTGGGCCATCGACTATTGGCGCCGCCAGCAGCAGGTCCATTGGATGCCGGAGGAAGTGCCGCTGGGCGAAGACTGCAAGGATTGGGCGGTGAAGCTCACCGACGCCGAGCGCAATCTGCTGACTCAGATTTTCCGCTTCTTCACCCAGTCGGATGTCGAGGTGAACGACAATTACATGGAGCGCTACGCGCGCGTCTTCCGCCCGACCGAGATCAAGATGATGCTGGCGGCGTTCTCCAACATCGAGACGGTGCATATCGCCGCCTACGCGCTGCTGCTCGAAACCATCGGCATGCCGGATTCCGAATTCGCCGCCTTCACCGACTACAAGGCGATGAAGGACAAGCACGATTATATGCAGCGCTTCGGCGTGGACAGCGACGCGGATATCGCGCGCACGCTCGCCATGTTCGGCGCCTTCACCGAAGGTTTGCAGCTTTTCGCCAGTTTCGCGATGCTGTTGAACTTCCCCCGCCGCAACAAGATGCGCGGCATGGGGCAGATCGTATCGTGGTCGGTGCGCGACGAAAGCTTGCACTGCGAAGGCATGATCAAGCTGTTCCACGCCTTCGCCGCCGAAACGCAATGCCTGACGCCCGCCGTGCGCGACGACATCATCGATTGCTGTAAGACGGTCGTCGGCCTCGAAGATCGCTTCATCGATCTCGCCTTCGAAATGGGCCCGGTCGACGGCATGAGGCCCGACGACATCAAGCGCTATATCCGCTTCATCGCGGATTGGCGCCTGTCGCAGCTCGGCCTGCCGACGATCTATCGCATCGGCGAGCATCCGCTGCCGTGGCTCAGCGAAATCCTCAACGGCGTCGAGCACGCCAATTTCTTCGAAGCGCGCGCGACGGAGTATTCGAAGGGCGCCACGAAGGGTGCATGGCACGGCGCCGACGGGGTTTGGGCGAATTTCGATAAACGCATGACGGATCGCCCGCCGTCACTTACGGGCTAGCTTTTCCGCCAGTAACGCCTGCACGACGCGCCGTGAGTCCTCGCGCGCCGGCAGGTTCTGCCCCGTCGTCGCGCCACCACCTGGATTGTTGATGTTGCTCGCGCGCGGATTATGAAAAACACCCACATTGGGGTTGTCGAAGCTGTGGTGCGCGCCGGGATAGACCTTCATCTCGATCGCCTCGCCGGCCGATGCCTTCAACATCTCCTCGCATGCCGAAACCGGCGTCCAGTTGTCCAATGCACCGATCAAAATCAATACCGGCATCGCCGGCCGGAAACGGCCGGACGCGGTGAAGGGCCGCCGGGTCGTCACCTGCCAGTCGCCATAGCTGATGCCGCATTCGGGATAGAAGGCGATGGCTTGAACGAAGCCAGGCTGCGAAGGCGCCAGCCAATTGTTCTCCTTAATCATGTCCGCGTTCGCCGCCGCGAACGTTGCGACGCCGCCATTCGAGCCGCCCATCACCGCGATGCGCTTCGCGTCGATCCGTGAATCGGCCTGAGCCGCGCGCAATGCGATATAGGCGTCGCCGCCGCGCACATAGGCGGAAGGCCATTGCGATCCCGGACGCTCGCAGACACCGCCACGAAGGCTGCGCGGAATAAAACTGTCGGGCATTACGACGGCATAACCGTTCGCGATCAGAAAATTGGCCCAATCATGCGTAATCTGTGCCCCGCGTTCGCCTTCAAGGCCCGCGCAGTTATGCAGCAGAACGACCGCCGGGAACGGCCCTGTCCCTTGCGGCACGCGGATATCGATCGTTGGCTTGATTTGATCATAGGCCGCCATTCGCGCGTCGTAGCGCTCTTGACCGGCGCAGGCCGCGAGCAGTGGCGCAGCGGCGAACGCAGCGACGAGCGCTCGGATGAAATTCGACTTCATTATCTCGATCCTCGCATGTTGATGTTTAACGAACGCGGGCCGCGTCTGGCGCGCCGCCCCCGCCGTCCCCGACCAAGGCGAACGGCGCCCAAAAGATAGGGTGGGAATAGGCGAAAACCGTTCGCCCGTTCTGCGCATCGACGAAGCCCGGTCCGTCGATCATCGCCAGCATCGCTTGTCGCAGGGCCGAAGCGCGCGCCATTCCGGGCTCACGCGCCTGGCGCGCGAAAATATCCGTCGTCAACGCGCGCGCGCTCGTCGTTTCGACGGGCCAATTGGTGACGAGCAATGCGCGCGTGCCCGCATAGAAAAAGGCGCGGCCGAGACCGGAGACCGCTTCAGCTCCAGCACCGTCGCCGGTCGCCGTATTGCAGGCCGAGAGCACGACCCAGTCGGCGTCGAGTTTGAGCCCTAGTATCTCGTCGAGCGTGAGTACGCCATCGCCGTCTATGCCCGCGACGTCCGGTGCCGACAATGCGAGGGCGGGCTGCGTCAATCCGTTCAGATCCCCCGGAACCAAGCCGTGCGTCGCGAACATAACGACCTTGCGATCGCCGATCCCCATCGAAGCGACGTTGCGCTCGTTCGCGGCCGCGCCGAGAACGATGTCCGACGCGTCCGCGCCGAGCGCCCGCGCCACACCGCGTAGTTCTTCGGCGGTGTCCGGGAGACGCGGCAGAATCGAAAGCTCGGCGCTATCGACGCCCCCCGTCGCGGGCGCATTGCGGCGCACGAGCCGAATGCCGCGAGTCTGCAAGTCTTGCGTCGAAACGGCGGCGATCTGGGCGTTCTCCCGCCCTCGCGCCTCGGCCATCTGGGCGGCGCTGAACCAAGGATCGCCAAAACCGACGAACGGTTTGCGCGCGGCCGAAGCCGCCGGCAAACCGCGCAATGCGGCGAGCGAAGCGATCGACGGAAGTTGCGTCACATCGGCCTTGCGGATCAGAAACGGCACGTCGCGATACGCCGCGAACAGCGCCGAACTTTCGCCCTCCGGCGCAAGACGCGTAGGCGCCGTAACCAAGACGCCGAAAGGCAACTGCCCGAGCGCGTCGTGCGGCACGACCAGAAGCGACGCCGCACCTGCGAATCCCGCTTCGACCGGCCGCAACAAGTCGCGATAAAGTTCGTAAGCGGTGTCGAGATCGAAAGCGGGAATATCGCCAAGGACCGCCGCGTTCGGATCGAGCGCGGTACGCAGCCTTGCGACGTTCGCCGCGATCGCCGCACGCCCCTTCGGAACGGCCGCGAAAGCGACCGGCCCCGTCTTGCGCAACGCCCACACGAAGGTCGCCTCTTCGCCGATATAGGTCGCGATCAGCGCTTCCTCGTCGTGCGCGGCAAGGGCAACAAGGAGCGCATCGTGCCGCTGAACGGA
>JAIUNH010000486.1 GCA_020161965.1 Pseudomonadota bacterium | reverse complement strand
CGAGAAAGCGATCCTGGCGATGTTCGCGCGCGTCGATCGCGAATTGGCGCCACTCGGTGGGCTCGTCAACAACGCGGGCTTTCTGGGCGGCGAAACCGATATCGAGAGATTCGACGCCGCGAATATGCGCGCGTTGTGGGACATCAACGTCGTCGCCTATTTCATCTGCGCCCGCGAGGCCGTGAAGCGCATGTCGACCAAGAACGGCGGCAAGGGCGGAGCCATCGTCAACGTCTCGTCCATGTCGGCCGATAGCGGCGGCATCGGCCCGCGCATCCATTACGCGACGACCAACGGCGCACGCCGCACCTTCACCTTCGGTTTGGCCAAGCAATCGGGGCCCAAGGGCATCCGCGTCAACGGCGTGATGCCCGGCGTCATCGACACGCATTTCAACGACGGTTTCGGCAACGACGAACGCAACGCCGAACTTGGCCCCAAAATCCCCATCGGCCGCGTCGGCGTGGGTGCGGATATCGGCGAAACGATCGTATGGCTTCTGTCGGAGCGCGCGGGTTACGTGAACGGCGCCGTCATTCCCGTCAATGGCGGATTTTTCTGAGGATCGACATGCCCGCCAAACTCCGCGCCATCGATCTGTTTCCCGTCCGCGCCAGCGCGAAAACGGTATGGGTGTTCCTGCGCGCGATCGATTCCGCCGGCAATGTCGGCTGGGGCGAAGCGACATGGATCGGTCACGAACGCGAATTGTCGTCCGTCTTCGCGCGCTTCGCGCCCGTGGTGATCGGCGCGCCCGCGACGCCCGATGGCTGCGGGCTGTCGGCACGTAAGGATGCGGGCACCGCCGAAGCCGCGATCGTCAGCGCCATCGACCAAGCGCTGTGGGATGTCGCGGCACGCAATGCCGGCAAACCCGTGCATGCGCTGATGGCGCCGGGCGGACGCACTTCCATTCCGATGTACGCCAATATCAATCGCCGCACGGTCGATCGTTCGCCGGAAGGCTTCGCCGCCAGTGCACGCAAAGCCAACGCCGATGGGTTCAATACGGTGAAAATGGCGCCGTTCGACGGCGTCGTGCCGGGCAAAACCGAAGGCATCACGCAAGCACTGGCGCGCGTGGCGGCCGTGCGCGCAGCGATCGGCAAATCGCGGAAGCTTTATGTCGATTGCCATTGGCGCTTCGACGAGACGATCGCCGCCAAGACCTTCGATGCACTGGCCGAGATCGGCATCGACTGGTTCGAATGTCCGATCGCCGAGACGCACGACAATATTCCCGCCCTGAAACGCTTGCGTGCGCAAGCCAACGCCAAGGGCGTGCCGCTCGCGGGACTGGAAATGGGGACAGGCGTCGACGGCTTCCGCGAATATCTCGACGCCGGCGCCTACGATTCCATCATGCCGGACGCCAAATACGCGGGCGGTTTCGCCGAGTTCAAGCGCATCGCCGAATACGCACTGGCGCGCGGCACGAAGGTTTCGCCGCACAACCCGAGCGGCCCGATCTGCCATGTCGCGAGCCTGCATCTTTGCGCGGGACTTCCGGGCTTTTCGGAGCTCGAACATCAATACGACGAAAGCCCCGTCTTCGGCGCGATTCTGACGGCACCCTTCCCGCGTCCGCAAAACGGTGCCGCGCCCATTCCCGAAGGACCGGGCTGGGGCTTGGCCCTCGACATGAACCAATTGTCGCCGGACGGCGCCTATAAACGTTTCGGCGCGGAGGCCGGCGCATGAGCAAGACACCGACGATCCCTTCGAGTGCCGCGCAAGCCGTGCATCGCGCCAATGCCGTGACCGGCGAATGCGCATTCTGGGATGAACGTAGCGGCTTCGTCTGGTGGATCGACATTCAAGGTCAGCGCGTGCTGGGCTATGCGCCCGCGACCGGCGAGGAGCGCGCGTTCAACACGCCCTCGATGCCCGGCATGCTGGCCGGGCGGCGCAAGGGCGGCATGCTGGTCGGCCTCGAAGACGGTATCCACGAATTCGATCCCGCGACGGGATTGGGTGCGCATCTCGTTGCCGTCGAAGCCGATAATCCGCTGACGCGCGTCAACGACGGCAAACCCGATTCCACCGGGCGCTTGTGGTTCGGCACCATGGATAAATCGGGCCGCGCGCAGCCATTCGGGTCGCTCTATAGGCTCGACACCGATCTGCGTTTGACCCGTGTGCGCGAGAACGTGGCCGTGCCCAACGGCATCGCCTTCTCGCCCGATTGCCGGCGCATGTATTTCGCCGACAGCATTACGCATACGATCGAAGCGATCGATTACGACCCCGCGACGGGCGAATTGGGCACCTCGCGCGTTTTCGTCAAATACCCCGGCGAGTTGCTCCCGGACGGCACTTGCGTCGATACGGACGGCGCATTGTGGGTCGCCGTGGTCGAAGGCGGGCGCATCGAACGCCGCCTGCCCGACGGGACGCTCGACCGGATCGTCGAAGTTCCGGTCTCGCGCCCGACCATGCCGGAAATCGGCGGGCCGGACGGCGAGACGCTGTTCCTCACCTCGCAGCGCCGCGTGCTGTCGCGCGACAAGCTGCGCACCGAAACGCTGGCGGGCGATCTGCTTTCCGTGCGCATCGGCCAGCGTGCACCGGCCCCGCATCGCGTCGCTTTCTAGGATTATCTTGCCATGACGTCTTCAATCTTCTCGATGCGCGGCCGCAAATGCCTGATCACGGGGGCGAGCCTGTCGATCGGCCGCGCGATCGCGTTGGGCTTTGCCGAACATGGTGCGGATATCGCCGTGCATTATGCCGCCGAAGCCGACAAGGCGTTCGGCTTCCCCGATGCCGCGAAGGAGGCGGTGGCGCAAATCCGCGCCTTGGGCTGCGAAGCCCATGCGATCGAAGCCGATCTCGCCGCACAAGGCGGACCCAAGCGCGCTTTCGACGGTGCGGTCGCTGCGTTAGGGCAGATCGATGTCGTGGTCGTTTGCGCGTCCGTCCAGACGCGCGAGGAATTCAGCGCGATCTCGGCCGCCGAACTCGAACGCCAGACGCGGATCAATTTCGATGCGACAATCGAATTGCTCGGCCTCGCCATTCCACCGATGCGCGCGCGCAAATGGGGGCGCGTGCTGACCATCGGCAGCATCAACCAAGTGCGGCCCGAACCCGCTTTGGCGGTCTATGCCGCGCTGAAGGCGGCGCAAGCCAATCTCGCCCTCAATCTCGCCGCGCAATGCGGGCGCGACGGCGTGCTGGTCAACAATCTGGCCCCCGGTCTGGTCGAGACCGAACGCAATCGCTGGCGGCGTAAGGACGAGACCGAGTGGCGCGACATCCAGAAGAAGGCGGCGCCGCTGCTGGGCCGCGCGGCACGGCCGGAGGAAATGGTGGGTGCCGCCTTGCTGCTGTGC
>JAIUNH010000485.1 GCA_020161965.1 Pseudomonadota bacterium | reverse complement strand
GTCGGTCGTCGGCAGCGGCTCCTCGTACCAATAGATGTCGTGATCCACGATCGCGCGCATGCTGAGCAGCGCCGTATCGACCGTGTAGTTGCAGTTGGCGTCGACCATCAGCAGGGCATCCGGCCCCAGGATGCGGCGCGCGAGTTCGACGCGCGCCAGATCGTCCTTGGGCCCTGCCCCCAGCTTGATCTTCACCGCCGGGAAATTCTCGGCGGCGACTTCCAGCTGGCGGGCGTAATCCTTCATCCCGCCTTCGCTGAAATAGGCCGTGGTCGCGTAGCATTTCACGCGATCGACCGATTTGCCGCCGAGCAGATTGTGAACCGGCTGTTTCAGCAACTTGCCCAGCGCGTCGAGGCTGGCGATGCTGATCCCGGTCATGCAGGGCGTGAGCAGGCCCTGAATGCCGAAATGATAGAGCTTCTGCGCGGTCTGCGCGGCGACGATTTCGAAATCGAAGGCGCTTTTGCCGACGAAGAACGGTTTCACCAGCGCCATTTGCTGCGCCAACTGGCGCACCGGGCCGCCGATTTCGCCGTAGCCGACAGCACCGTCTTCCAGCGTCACCTCGACCAGCGAGCAATTGCGCCGGCCGACGAGCCCGCGCGCCGTGCCGTAAGCACCGCCCTTGGGCACGTCGTATTGATGGCCGAGCAGACGGATATCGCGGATATTGGACATCAGAACATCGCCTTGCTCGCGAAGCGCGAGCGGATATGGTGAGCGTAGACCGCGAATTTCTCGTCCGCCACCACATCCATGCGGCGCGGACGCGGCAGATCGATCTCGACGATTTCGTCGATGCGGCCGGGGCGTTCGGTCATGATCAGCACGCGATCCGACAGGAACACCGCCTCCGGGATCGAGTGCGTGATCAGCAAAACGGTCTTGCGCCGCTCCATCCAGATGCGCTGAAGCTCGACATTCATATGCTCGCGCGTCAGCGCGTCCAGCGCGCCGAAGGGCTCGTCCATCAGCAGGATCGCCGGATCGCGGATCAGCGCGCGGCAGATCGCCACGCGCTGCTGCATGCCGCCCGACAATTCGAACGGATAGCGCGCCTCGAAACCCTTCAGCCCGACCAGGTCGAGCAGCTTCATCGCCGCGTCTCGGTCGGCGTCACCGCGCTTGCCCGCGACGTCCACCGGCAGCAACACGTTGTCGAGGATCGTGCGCCAGGGCAGCAGCACCGGCGATTGGAACACGATGCCGACCTTATCGGACGGGCCGTCATGCTCTTCGCCGTCGATGGAAATATCGCCTTCGGTCTTGTGCGTGATGCCGGCGAGGATTTTCAGCATCGTGCTTTTGCCGCAACCCGACGGGCCGACGACCGACAGGAATTCGCCGGGGGCGATATCGAAGCTGATGTCGTTGAGCGCGCGGATCGGCCCAGCGGCACCCGCATAAGCCTTGCCGAGATTCTGGATCGAAATCGCGTTGTTGGCCGACACGTCAGACTCCCGTCGGCCGGTCGCCGCCGGTCCGCGTCCAGAAAACGAAATGGCGATGCGCCGCCACGATCAACGCGTGCAGGATCATGCCCATGGCGGCAAGGATGATCAGGATCGCGAACACGAACGCGTTTTTGAGGTCGGCCTGATAGACGAGCAGCATGTAGCCCAACCCGCCATCCGCGCCGACGAATTCGCCGACCACAGCACCGATCACGGCCATCACAGCACCAATCTCAAGCCCCGCGAAGATAAACGGCAAAGCCGAGGGCAGGCGCACTTGCATGAAAGTCTGCCAGCGCGTGGCGTTGAGCGCGATCATCAACTCGATGCGCTCGCGCTCCACCGTCTTCACGCCGACCACGGTGTTCACCAGGATTGGGAAGAACGAGATGATCGCCGTCATCAGCACTTTCGACGACAGGCCGAAGCCGAACCAGATGACGAGCAACGGGGCGAGTGCGACTTTCGGCACCGCCTGGAAGCAGACGATATAGGGATAGATAACGCGGTCGACGATGCGGAACTGCGCCACGGCGCAACCCAACGCCAAGGCGGCCAGCGCGCCGATCAGATAGCCGGCGACGACCTCGAACAGCGTGACGCCGATATGCGGCAGCAAGAAGCCGGAGACCAGCGACAGGCGCAACGCCTCGAACACGGCGCTGGGGGCCGGCACGATCAGTTCGGGCACTTTCAGAACCCGGATGCCGATTTCCCACAACAGCAGGAACAACACGAGCATGGCCCCGGAAAGGACGACGTCCTTCCGGGTCCAGCGCTCGTCGCCGAAACTATCGGCGTTCCAGTTCCGCTTCTTCCGCTTTGCCGTCACGGCTTATAGGCCTTGGCTTGGTTCTGCACTGCGGTTGCGTCGAACTGGTTGTAAGCGGCGACGTGATCATTGGCGAAAATATCGCCGCCCGGCAGCACGGTTTGGCGGGCACCGTTTTCAACCAGATAGGCTTGCAGCACTTCGATGCCCTGCGGATTCGTCCAGCCCCAGCGCTTGTCGGGGCGATCGGCGACCGCCATGTCGCGCACGCCCACTTCCAGCACATGCTTGGCGTCGGCGAAGGCCTTGTCGGACATTGGCATCGGCTTGGCCTGCGGATAGGCGACCCAATAGGCTTCGACCGCCGCGTTCGAATTCGCCGTCGCGAACACGCCCGCTTTGGCGAAGACGCGGCCCATCTTGGCGACGAGTTCGGGCTTCGTGGCGAGCACTTCTTCGGTCGTCGCCAGGATATAGCCGGGCGCCACCGACAGGCGGCTCGACGTGAAGATGCGCAGCTTGGCGCCTTGGTTTTCGTAAACGGCGAAAGCGCCGGCCCACAAAGCGATCGCCGAGACCGTGCCCGAATTCAGCGCCTGAAGGCCGGGCGCACCCGCCCCCGTCGGCACCATCTTGACGTCGGTGTCCGCGTTGAGGCCCGCCTCGCGCAGCACGGCCTTCAAGAACGGCACGCCGCCGCTTTGCAAGCTGAACACGCCGATCTGCGTGCCTTTCATATCCGCGACCGTCTTGATCGGGCCGTCGGCGAGGGACGCGATCTGCGCCGAATACTTGGTGACCATCGAGTAGACGATCTTCGCCTTCACGCCCTGGTCACGGGCGTTGATGATCGTTTCCGGATTGACGGTGATGAAATCCGCGCGACCGGCGGCGAGCAACTGCAACGCCTGCTGCGAACCCGCCGTGGTCTGGACGGTGACGTCCAGACCTTCTTCCTTCGCCCAGCCGAGGGTGCGCGGCAGGTAAAGTCCGGGATGCGTGATCTCGACCTGGTTGCTGCCATGCGCAATCGTGACGGCGGTTTGCGCCGACGCCATCACCGACATCGTCATCAGCGCCGCGACCGCGACGACGGAATTCAGAACCCGCGCC
>JAIUNH010000484.1 GCA_020161965.1 Pseudomonadota bacterium | reverse complement strand
CGTGATCTATGCGGTGCGTTTGGATACCGGCGCGATCGAAACCATCGAAATGCCCGAGATCTTCCAGTGCAACGATTTGGCGTATGGCGGCGGCGTGTTCTTCGCCGTCGATAAGATGCAAGGCGCCGTCTTCAAATACTCGGATCGTTTCGAATATCTGGGGCGACGGATGGGACTCGGGCGCGGTCCGGGGCGAAGCTACGACCCGATCGCGCTGCGCTTCGAATCGGGCAACCTAATCGTCTTGTCCTGGGTCACGTCCGGTCGGATTAAACTTCCGGGATTTTGATGTTTCCCGTGCCGCGCGAAGTCTGACAGGTCCAGGCTTGACCAATTTCTGAGGCAGCGATGGAAGTTTCATATCCCATTCTTGAAGTTGTTCACTGTATCGATACCGAGGGCCCGCTTTACGAGCCTATCGAGGCGACGTTCGATAGGATCGAGCGCGCATTCGGTGTCAAACTGAGTCCAAGCGCCGCAACGCTCGACGATCTGCGGCATCGGCGCATCGCACTCGGCGGGATCGAAGCGGAGATCGCCCGCATGGTCGATCCGGTGCTGACGGCCTACAACGAAGATTGGCCCGCGATCGATCGGATGCTCGACTCGGCGATGTCGACCGAGTTCCGTAACCGCCAACCCGACGATTTCGGCAATGGCTGGGTCTATTCTTGGCATTGCGTCGATCACCTCGGATTGGCCTCGAATCCGCGACGCAAGATGCTCGGCTATGGCGAGATATTCCGATTTTATCGGAACAAGATCGAAGCGATGCGATCCGATCGCGATGAGTTGAACTGGCACTTCCATCCGCTGTCGATCGGCAGAAATCCGATGGCGATCGCCACTTCCTATGTGAATGTCGGCACGATGCTCTACGGGATCATCGCGCGGCGGATTCTGGACGACGCATGGTTTCCGACCGTGAATCGTCCAGGGTTCCATGCGGAGCGTCCGGACAGCCATCTCTTTCTCGAACAGTGGATTCCGTTCGACTACGCGAACCAAGCCGATACTGGTGACGTGCGACAGCCAGATCTTGCCGAGGGACGGAGCGGTGATTGGCGGCGCGCACCGGCGATCTGGCACGGATATCACCCCTCGCACGACGACTATCAGTCGGCAGGCGCATGCCGGCGCTGGATATTCCGTTGTCTCAATCGGGGTTCCCGGCTTCGGTTGCTCCAACAGGCGCATGTCGATGACGCGATGCGCGAAGCCCAATCCAACGGTCACGCGATACTTGCTTTTTCCGATCACGATTATCGCGATATCCGCCCCGATGTCGACGCGGTGCGCGCGATGCTGGCCGACGCCAAGCGACGTTATCCCGATGTTCGCATTCGATATGCCGGTGCCGCCGCCGCCGCCCGCGCATGGATTGCACGTCAGCGCCCGCTCACGCCGCCGCCCGTTCTCGAATGCACGGTCGAAAATTCGCGTCTCAACGTATCTTCGACCGGCGGCGCGTTGTTTGGCCCACAACCGTTCCTCGCGATACGCGGACGCGACGGTACGATCCACCACGACAATTTCGACTTCCAACAGCCCGGCCGGCTGTGGACCTATACCTTCGACGATCAGACCATTCCGCTGCGCGACGTGGCTGAGATCGGCGTCGGCAGCGCCGGTTTGGACGGCGAATTCTGCGTCGTGCGTCTACGCTTATGACGATGGCCGACATCGTGTCGTTCGAGCCCGATAATTTCGGCGTTCTTCAGCCGCAATACGAACCCGCCACCGATCCCGCAGATATCGCCTTGGTCGAAAATCTGTTCGGATCCGTGGTCGCATCGCGGCTCGACGAAAACGCCCTTCATCGAATGGTGCTCGGCAGCGCCGCGTCGCGAAAGTTCAGGATCGAATCTGGAAAGCGTCGATATTTCGCGAAGATTCGTTTCGGCGAACAGGGCCGTGCGATCCTCGCCCACGAACGCGCCGGCGCCCGATTGCTGTCGGGCTATGGCGTGCCCGGGACGGCGACACCATGGGATCACATTTTCTCCCACGGCGACGCATATGGCCTGCTGACGGACTACATCGACGGGCATTACTTCGAAGGCCATTTGCCGCAATTCGCCCCGGCGATCGATGCTTTCGTGACGATCGCGCGCGCCTTGGCACGAGGGCCGGCCCCACGGCGTGCCGATGCCGACGGTCTGGACCCACGATTCCTCGGCGCATTGCCGGGATTGATGCAAGCCGCTGTTGATCGCGGATTGATTGAGGCCTTGCCTGTCGGTGCCGATGAGACGATTCGGCGCGAATTATCCGATATCGACGATGCGGCCGAATCCCGGAATGACGTGCGTCCCTTGCATCTGGATTTTCATCCGCAGAATCTGCTTTACGCGCGGGGCAAGCTGGTCGCCGTTCTCGATTTCGAATGGCTCGTTCCTTACCCTGCCGCCGCAGGTTTGGGTTTCGCCATCTACAAACTCGTGCGGCAAGGGCTTTCCCTTGGCGTTTTGCCGATCGAAGATGCGCGATCGGTCGTCACGAACTGGATCGAGGCTTGGAACGCGATCGGCTTGGGAATCGCACAAGATCGTATATCGGTACGCCGTGGCGCCACGCTGCGCGTTCTATTCTTGATATGGAAGATTTTGGACGGTTCGCTCAATCGTAACGATCCGACCTTTATCGCCGATTTGCCAAAGCAAGTCCGCGCACTGTCTGAAATCCCACGCGTGTTCGCCTAAGGAAGCGAAATGGATCGAGAATTCATGGATAAAGTCGCGTTGATCACTGGCGCGAGCGCGGGGATCGGTCATGCGGCGGTGGCGGCGTTTGCGATGCGTGGCGCGCGTCTCGTGATTTGCGCGCGAAACGGTGAACGCTTGCGTTTGTCGATCGAGAAACTCAACGCGGCGTCGGATCGCATCGTCGCACTGGAGGGCGACGTTGCCGATAACGGCCTTCCGGACCGCGCCGTCGCGGCGGCACGCAAGCACTTTGGCGCGTCGATCGATATTTTGGTTTTCAACGCCGGTGGACCGTCGCCCGGGGCGACTTTAGCGACGGACGAAGCGGATTGGCGCGCCGCCGCCGAGACGACCTATCTCGGTTTGCGTCGCTTCGCAGCCGCGCTCGTGCCCTCGATGCGCGACAAGGGCTGGGGCCGGATCGTCGCGGTGACTTCGACCGCCGCGAAGGAGCCGGCCGCCGGCATGGCGATTCCTTCGGCGATGCGCGCGGCGATGGTCGCGATGGTCAAGACGCTCGCGCTTGAAGAAGGCCGTTTCGGCATCACCGCCAACTCCATCCTGACCGGCGGTGTGCTGACCGATCGTTTTGAACGTTTGATCGGCATCGAAGCGGATAAGACGGGCGAGACGCGCGACGCGGTTCGGG
>JAIUNH010000483.1 GCA_020161965.1 Pseudomonadota bacterium | reverse complement strand
GGCGATCGTTGCACGCCTCGTCCAACAAGGCGTCAAGGTCGGCTTCCTCGATCTCGATGCCAAGGGCGGCACCCAAGCCGCCGCCGACATCGCGCAAGCCTATGGCAACGATGCGCCTGCGTTTGAAGCTTGCGATCTGACCGATATCAAGGCGACGCGCGCGGCGATCGCCAAACTCGCTGAACGCATCGGGCCGTTTTCGATCCTGGTCAACAACGCGGGCAACGACGACCGCCACAAGATCGAAGACGTCGAGCCCGAATATTTCGACGCGCGCATCGCGGTCAATCTGCGCCATCAATTCTTCGCGGCGCAGGCTGTGATTCCGGGCATGAAGGAAATCGGCGGCGGATCAATCGTCAATGTCGGCTCGCATGCATGGTATCTCGGGGCACCCGGCATGCCGGTCTATCTGATGGCCAAAGCCGGCGTGGCCGGCCTCACCCGGGCGCTGGCCCGCGAACTCGGGCCCTCGGGCATTCGCGTCAATCAGGTCGTGCCCGGCTGGGTGCTGACCGAACGCCAACGTACGCTATGGCTGACCGAGGAAGCCGATGCGCGCCGCCGTTCGGGCCAATGCCTCGACCGCGAATTGGACGCCGACGATATCGCATCGATGGTGTTGTTCCTGGCGTCCGACGCCGCGCGCATGTGCACGAACCAGACTTATTTCGTCGATGGCGGCCGGAACTGACGCGTATGACTATGTCGTCGTCGGTGCCGGTGCGGCGGGCAGCGTCGTCGCGGCAAGGCTCGCCGAACGTGGTGCGTCGGTCGCGATCGTCGAAGCGGGCGGCCCCGACCGGAACATTCTGTTCCATATCCCCGCCGGCTTCGCGCGGCTGATCAAGGACAAGCGTTTCAATTGGGGCGACGAAGCGGGTCCCGAACCGGCACTGAATGGGCGCAGCATTACCTGGCCGCGCGGCAAGGTGCTGGGCGGCTCGGGCAGCATCAACGGTCTCGTCTTCCTGCGCGGCTGGGCGGGCGATTTCGATCATTGGCGCGATCTTGGCGCAACCGGCTGGGGCTACGAAGACGTTCTGCCCTATTTCAAACGCTTCGAGACGCTGCTCGCGAACGACTGCGATCCCGAGTTCCACGGCTATGACGGGCCCATTTCCGTCTCGCGCATCGAAACGCCCTCGCGCGTCGCGCAAGCTTTCGTCGTCGCGGCGATCGAATGCGGCTATCCCCATAACCGCGACTTCAATGGGCGCGACTTGCTGGGCGTGGGGCTTCACTTCCTCAACACCCGCAACGGCCTGCGCAGCACCACGGCACGCGGACATTTGCTGCCCGCCTTGCGCCGCCATGCGAATTTGAATCTTCTGCTACGCCATCATGTCGAACGGATCGATTTCGACGGCAACCGCGCGACCGGAATCACAATTCGCCGCGATGACAACACGCGCGCGAAGCTGACGGCGCGGCGCGAGGTGATCCTGTGTGCGGGCGCCATCAACACGCCGCATCTGTTGCAGCTCTCCGGCATTGGCAACGGCGAAACACTGCGCGCGGCGGGGATCGGGACGCGCCACCATCTGCCAGGCGTCGGCGAGAATCTTCAGGACCATGTGCTGGCGCGTTTCGCTTTCAGATCGCGTGAACGCGGCACGCTGAACGACCAGATCCGCAGCCCGTTCGGCCTCGCCAAGATCGGGCTCGACTACATATTCCGCCGCCAAGGTCCGCTGGCGATCTCGGCGGCCGAAGCAAGCCTGTTCGTCTCCGTGAACGACGCGGATGCCGGTCCCGACATCCAGTTCCAAGTCGCCAATTTCAGCATGGATGGCTATGGCGGCGGCTTGCATCCCTTCCCGGGCTTCGTCTATTCCACGACGATCTGCCGGCCGGCAAGTGCGGGCCATGTTTTTGCGCGCACGCCGGCCGCGCGCGATCGGCCCGCGATCCTCGCCAATTATCTGTCGGCGCCGAAGGATATCGAGACGCTGCTGGCGGGATTCCGCGTGGGCCGCAAACTCGCGCAAACCAAAGCGCTATCGGCGCTGATCGAGAGCGAACTACGCCCCGGCAAGCTGAGCGACCAAGAACTGATCGCCTATTTCCGTGAAACGGCAACGACCGTGTTCCACCCTTGCGGCTCATGCCGCATGGGACGGGACGATGGCGCTGTGGTCGATCCCGAATTGCGCGCGCACGGGCTTCAGGGCTTGCGCATCGCCGATGCCAGCGTGATGCCGTCGATCCCATCGACGAATATCCACGCCGCGTCGATCATGATTGCGGAAAAGGCCGCCGATCTCGTCATGCGTCCACCCGATAGTCGCTGAGAAAATAACGAATAACCCGGGACTTAGCCGCACATGTCGTGCAGATCAGCGAGGAACTTCGCGGCACTGACTGAGAGTCGAAGCCCGAAGCTGGTTTCCCAGGGCGGGCTTCTTCGTCTCTCTCGAATAGTGGTCGGAGCGGCGGGATTCGAACCCACGACCCCCAGACCGTGTAAAATTACGTTATTTCATAGTTGTTTTCCACATTATCGAGGCATTTTGAGGCTTTTTATGGAAAATGCACCTCTGGTGCCGTCGATCAAAAAATATCGAAATCCACGCCTTCGTCGGCTTGCAGGACATGCGCGTCGTAAAGACGGTCATAGCCGCGCCGCTCGACCGGCACCGGCGCGGGCAACGCCTTGCGCCGCCTCTTAAGCTCCGCTTCGTCAACCAATAGATCGAGCTTGCGCGCAGCGACGCTGAGCTTGATCCGGTCGCCGTTCTTGACCAGCGCCAGCGGTCCGCCGATGGCGGCCTCGGGCGCCACATGCAGCACGATCGCGCCATAGGCCGTGCCCGACATCCGCGCGTCGGAGATGCGCACCATGTCTTTGACGCCAGCCTTGGCGAGCTTGCGTGGGATCGGCAGATACCCCGCTTCCGGCATCGCGGCCGCACTGCGCGGACCGGCGTTCTGCAGCACCAGAATATCGTCGGCGGTGACGTCCAGATCAGGATCGTCGATGCGCGCGGATAAATCTTCGAGCGAGGAGAACACGACGGCGCGGCCCTCATGTTCCAACAATCGCTTGTCGGCCGCCGCGCGCTTCACGATGGCACCGCGCGGGGCGAGCGTGCCGAAGACGGCAACCAAGCCACCATCGGGATCGACCGGCTCGGCGCGTGGGCGCACGATCGTGCGATTCACCTGATCGGCCAAGGGTTCGTCGATCAGCTCGCGCAAGGTCTTGCCCGAGACCGTGGGCACGTCGAGATGCAAGAGATCGCGGATTTCCTTCAGCACGGCCGGCACGCCACCGCCCGCGTGGAAATCCTCCATATAATTGTCGCCGACGGGTTTGAGGTTAACCAGCACCGGCGTTTCGTCGGAAAGTTGGTTGAGCCGGTTCAGATCGACCTTTACGCCCGCGCGCC
>JAIUNH010000482.1 GCA_020161965.1 Pseudomonadota bacterium | reverse complement strand
TGCTCCATGCAGCGGCGATAGGAATCCGACGAGACCGAGCCCGAACCGCCCATCGCGCGGCCGTCGTCGAGGCCGGTCGACGAACCGCGTTCGATATAGCCGTAACCGCTGGCCGTGCGCGTGCAATCGCGCTGATCGATGGCGAGCTGCCCGGCGGGCGCGCTTTCCTTGACCCAAACCGTGCGCGATTCGCACGCACCCAAAACGGCGAGCGAAGCGGCGATGACGGCGAAACGCGCGATATTGGCAACCCGGCTCATTCTTTCTTCCTTCGGCATTCGGAACGTTCAGGCGCTGCGCGCGGGCGGGCCGTTGCGCAGCGGATCGGCGTCCAGACGGCGGTTATGCGCTATCGCGCCCAGCCAGTCCAGCCCGGCGCGCAAGCGCACAACGTCGCCCACCACGAACAATCCGGGCGGGCGCAAATCCTGCGCCGCCGCGTCCTTCGCGGCCGCCCCCAGCGTGGTTTCCATCACCTGTTGATCGGGCAGGCTGGCGCGCACGACGATCGCCGCCGCCTCGGCCGGGTTACGCCCGCCGGCGATCAGATTGGCGGCAATGGTGCCCAGATGTTTTAGCGCCATGTAGAACACGAGCACCGGCGAGCCCTTGGCGAGGCCTTGCCAATCCAAACCGTCGGGCACGTCGCCGGTGACGCCATGGCCGGTCACGAAGGTCACCGCTTGGTTCACATCCCGATGGGTGACCGGGATGCCGGCATAGGCAAGGCCGCCGATCCCCGCACTGATGCCCGGCACGACGCGGAACGGGATCTCGGCGCCGACCAGCGTCAACGCTTCCTCGCCGCCGCGCCCGAACACGAACGGGTCGCCGCCCTTCAAGCGCAGCACGCGATGACCGGCGCGCGCGAGTTCGACCAAGCGCAGCGAGATATCGCGCTGCTTGGGGCTGGGCTTGCCGCCGCGCTTGCCCGCGTATTCGACGATGGCGCCCGCGCGCACCGCTTGCAGCAGGCGCGAATCGACCAACGCGTCGTAGACGACGGCGTCGGCGTGGCGCAAAGCGTGATAACCCAGCAAGCTGATCAGGCCCGGATCGCCGGGACCCGCACCCACCAGCCACACGCTGCCCGGCGCGAATTCGGGCATGTCGAAAGGCAAAGATTCCATAGGCTTGATCGTGTGAAAACCAATCCGCGAGTTTATCGCGCGAACGGCGCCAATACCAGCCCCGGGCCCGGCTTGACGAAACAACATCCGCTTCGCTCTAATCCCGGCCCATGACGATCACCCGCCGGGCCGTTCTGGCCGCGATTTCCGCTTTTTCCGCCACGCCCGCTTGGGCGCAGATGAATATCGAGATCCGCCAGCGCCGCCCGCTGGCCGAGGCGGCGCGCGACGGCAATCTGGAACTCGTGCGCCAGCGCCTGAATGCCGGCGATTCCCCCAATCAGCCGGATCTCGATTTCAGGCCGGCCTTGCTGTTGGCGGCGGCGAATAATTTCCCTGACATCGTGCGCTTGCTGCTGGAGAACCGCGCCAGTCCCGACGGGCGCGACCGCGATAACCGTACGGCTTTGATGTGGGCGACGGAGCGCGGGCATCTGCGCGTCGTCGAAGAATTGATTCGCGGCAAGGCGAAACTCGATCTCGACGACCGCACCGGCTCGACCGCGCTGATGATCGCGGCCCGCGAAGGCAATACCCGCATCGTCGAAATGCTGCTGCGTGGCGGTGCCGACAAGAACAAGACCGATTCGACCGGTCGCACGGCGCTGGATATCGCCCAAGCGGGCAATAAGCGCGGCGTGGTCGACGCGCTGCGCCGTTAGTTCACTCGCGCAAATAACGCGTGTGTTCGGCCGCGTAAAGGCGGCTTTCGCCGGCTTGCGCCGCAGCGGTCAAACCTTTGCCGACCAGAATCAGCGCCGTGCGTTTGAAACCCGCCGCAATCGTCTTGTCGCGAATATCCGCGAGCGTGCCCGCGACGAAAGCCTGATCTGGCCAGGATACACGATGGCCGACGATCGCCGGACAATCCGCACCCAAGATCGGTGTCAGTTCCGCGACGATCTTGTCGAGGCCGGCGATCGACAGATGCAGCGCGATCGTGGCGCCCGTGCGCGCGAAGGCGGCCAAGTCTTCGCTCGGCGGCATCGCCGATGCGCGCGACGATACGCGCGTCAGCACGACCGACTGCACGATATTCGGCAGCGTGAGCTCGAGGTTCAGCGACGCGGCCATTGCGGCGAAGGCGGGAACGCCGGGCACGACTTCGTAAGGAATGCCGATGGCGTCGAGGCGGCGCATTTGTTCGGCGATGGCGCCATAGATCGACGGATCGCCCGAATGCACGCGTGCGACGTTCCACCCCTTCGCATGCGCGTCTTCGATCTTCGCGATGATCGCGTCGAGATCCATCGGCGCGGTATCGATCGCGTCGACGCCGTCGCGGCGCTGCGCCACGACCTCTTCGGGCACGAGCGATCCCGCATAGAGCACCAGATCGGCGGTCTTAATACGCTCGAGCCCGCGCAATGTGATCAGGTCGGGCGCGCCGGGCCCCGCACCGATGAAGGATACGGTCATGGCGTGTCTCCCGTCGCGGCGATCGCACAAGTCGCGCGCGCCGATTTGCGTTTGGGCACGATCAATTTCGCACCCGATCCGGCGGCCAGCAACGCCGCCGCCTCGGCGACCGATGGCGTATCGATCGCTTCGGCGACGCTTTCCGATGGATGCGCGATGCGCGTTTCCGCCGCCAATTCGGTGGCCGAGAAAAATCGCACGGGCACACCGAGCGCTGTTGCAACCGTATCGATGGCGGCTTCGCCTTCCTTGCGATCCAGCGTCGCGATGCAGCCGACGCTGCCGGGCGCAACTCGCGCTTTGGCGAGCGTGGCGCGCACCAATTCCAACACCTCGTTTGACGATGCGCCGCGCTTGCAACCGATACCGATCGTTACGATCATGCCGCGCGCCCGCGTTCCAATTGACCGAATCGGCCAAGGCGGCCAAGGTGGCGCCGATGTTTCCGCAAGCTGCCCCGTTCGATCCTTTGCTGATCCTCGCCGCCGCCTTGGCGCTCGACGCCGTGGTCGGCGAGATGCGCCCCGTTTTCGGCGTGATCGGCCATCCGGTGCAATGGCTCGGCAAGTTGATCGCGTTTCTGGAAGCGAAGCTCAACCGCCCGCAACGCTCGGCGGCCGAACGGCGCGCGCGTGGCGCACTGGCCGTGCTGATCGTCGGTGCGCTGGCGGCCGGAATCGGCTTCGCGCTGCTTTACGCCTTGCGCGCGCGCGGCTGGGGCTGGGTCGCGGAAATCGTGCTGGTTACGATTCTGGTGGCGCAACGCTCGCTCTACGATCACGTGCGCGCGGTCGCTGACGGGCTCGACACGGGCGGGCTCGCGGGCGGGCGCGAAGCGGTTTCGCATAT
>JAIUNH010000481.1 GCA_020161965.1 Pseudomonadota bacterium | reverse complement strand
ACTCGTCGCCCGGTCCGATGCGATAGGGCGAATCATCCGCGACCCAGGGCGCGAACGCGGCCGCATCGGTGCGTTCGGGCCGAATCGATTCGGTGCCGCAGGACGCGACGCCCAGCGACAGCAGCGCCGCCAGGACGACATATCGCATGGCGCCGAGTCGCCGTGGTTTCAGCGGATGTAACATTGTGTTCCTGCAGGATTGCCCGAATCGCGACGGCTTCATTAGAATTCGGTTCAGGCTGGATTGGAAGATCAGTCTAGATCGCAGCGAAGGCAAACCAGCTCTCCATGACGCCATCCGATCCGACCGCCATCACGCCCCCGATCGCGCTCTCGTTCACGACGCGCGATCTGGTGCTGATTCTCTTTCGCTTCCGTTACAGGGCGCTGCTCACCTTCCTCGCCTGCGTGTCGGTCGCCGTCGCGCTCAGCTTCCTGCTGAAACCGGTGTATCAGTCCGAAGCGTCCATTCTCGTCAACAAATTGGGCCGCGAATTCACCTTCCGGCCGGATTTGAGCGTGGGCGTGCAATCCGCCATTCCCGTGGCGTCGGACCCGGACGAGATCCTCAATACCCAAGTCCAGCTCATGCGCAGCCGCGACGTGATCCTCGCGACGATCGAGCGGATGGGGCTGGAGCGTTTGTATCCCGAATTGTCGAAACCGGGCGAAACGCCGGATATCGACAAGGCGATGAAGAAATTCGACGATGCGCTGCAAACCGCCCCGCAACGTACGTCGAACATCGTGCATATCGCATTTCGCAACGCAGATCGCGAATTGGCCGCGGCGACGCTGGATGCGCTGATACAAATCTTCACCGAGAAATCGATCAACGTCTATATCAACACCCAGACTGCGTATTTTGAAAAGCAGGTCGCCCAGGCGCGCGACCGCTTCCTGGCGAGCGACGGCAAGCTGACCGCATTCCGCCAGCGGCTGGGCGCACAGGCCTTCGAGGCGCAGATCCCGCTACTGCTGCAGCAGCGCATCGATATCGACAGCGAGTACAAACGTATTCTGGCGGCGCTGGCCGGCGCCACAGAGCGCGTTCAGGCCGTGCGCCATGCGATCTCCCAGACCCAGCAGGAGATCACCGCCTTCACCGATACGCAGCAAAGCCGCGTGATCGACGACGCGCGCACGAAGCTCCTGAACATCAAACTCCGCCAGCAGGAAATCGCCGCCAATTTCGCGCCCAGCAGCCGCCAGGTGCAGCAAGTCGAGCGCGAGATCGCGATCGCCGAGAAATTCCTCGAGGATCAGTTGGTCCTGTTCTCCGGCACGGTACGCCGGGCGCGCAACGAAGTCGCCACGGCGCTGGAAACCGAGCTCAACCGCTCGCTCGCCGAGCAGGCGGAGTTCGAGGGCAAGCGCAACACGATCCTCGCCAATATCGCGGATATCGACCGGCGTTTGTCGGACGTGACCGGCGGCGAGACCGAGCGCTGGTCGCTCGAACAGGATGTGGCGCTCGCCAAGGACATGCTGAAGCTGTTCGCCTCGAAGCTCGAAGACGCGCGCGCGGCGGATTCCCTCAACCAGAGCCGCATCGGCAATATCGCGATCGTTCAATCGCCGTCGCTGGCCGATCCGCGCCAGCCCGTGCAGCCGCGCCCGCTGCTTTATTGCATCCTGGGTATCGTGGCCGGCCTATTCCTGGCAGTCGTCGTGGCGCTACTGTCGGAACTGATCTCCGACACGATCTACGACCCGGTGCGCACCGAACGCTTGCTCAATGTGCCCACGCTCGCCGTGTTCAACTACGTCCCGGCCGAACAGCTCGAACGTTAGGCCTTGAAGCGAAGCTCGACGATCTGCGTCAGGCGCTTGCCGGGCCGCAGGATCGCGTCGGGGAAAGACGGGTGATTGGGCGCGTCGGGATAAAGCTGGCATTCGAGGCACAGCCCGCCATGCGCCGCAAAGGGCGGCGCCAGGAATTTACCGTCATAAAGCTGAATGCCGGGCTCGCTGGTATGGACCTCCATCGCGAGGCCCGACTTGGCGCCCGTCAACACGGCGCCGAGGAACAAGCCGTCGCCCGCGCGGTCGAGGCAGAAATTAACGTCGTAATGCACGCCGCCGTCGCGCAAGGGCTTCGATTTTCGGAAATCGAACGGCGTGCCGGACACGCCGGGCATCTCGCCCGTCGGAATCAACGCCTTGTCGACCGCGACGATCCGGCTCGCGGCGATTTGCAAGGCGTGATCGCGCACGTCGCCGCCACCGTCGAGATTGTAATAGGCGTGGCTGACGATATTCGCGGGCGTGGACTTGTCGGCGGTCGCTTGCGTCGTGATCCGCAACGTGCCCGGTGCGGGAATCTCATAGATCGCCGTCGCTTCCAGCGCGCCGGGAAAACCCATTTCGCCGTCGGGCGAGGTCAAGCCAAGCTCGACGCGCGTGGCCGCCGCCGACACGACGCGCCAAACGCGGGTCGAGAAACCGCCCGGCCCGCCATGGAGCTGGTTCACCCCTTCGTTCGGCACGACGCGATGGACCGCGCCGTCGAGCGTGAATTGCGATCCGCCGATACGGTTGGCGTAGCGTCCGACGATCGCGCCGACATAACCCTTCTCGGCGAGATAGCCCGCGAGATCTTCATGGCCGAGTGCCACGTTCACGGGGCCGCGCGGCGTGTCGATATGCAACGCACGCAGCGTGGCGCCATAGGTGAGAATCTCGGCGGCCACGCCGGGGCCGCGCATCGCGAGTTTATGAACCGGCGTGCCGCCGATCGTGCCGAAATTTTCCATGGCGCGACCTTAGCTCAAGGCATGTATTGCCCGCCATTGACGTCGAGGATCTGGCCCGTGATGTAACCCGCCAAGACCGGCGACGCCAAGAAGACGACCGGATAAGCGCAATCCTCGCCCTTACCCAAACGCCCCATGGGGATCGACGCGCGCGCGGCTTCCAGCATGTCGGGCGCCGTCGCGGCGTGGAACGGCGTGGCGATCACGCCCGGCGCCAAAGCGTTGACGCGAATGCCGGCGGGCGCGAATTCCTTGGCCATCGAGCGCGTCAGGCTGTGCACGGCGGCTTTCGTCGCGACGTAAAGCCCCGAACCCGGCGCGCCGCCATTGCGCGCCCCGATCGAGCCGATATTGACGATCGACGCCGAGGCGCCGGATTTGGCGAGATGCGGATGCGCCGCGCGCGTCGCTTCGAGGATGCTGCGCACGTTCAAATCCATCACGCCGTCATAGGTCGCGTCGTCGAACGCGGCCATGCGCGTGCGGCCGACCATGGCGCCCGCGTTGTTGATCAGCACGTCCAAACCGCCAAGTGCCGCGACGGCTTCCTCGACGACCTTGGTCGCGGTGCCGCGCTTCATCAGATCGCCCGCGACGATCGCCGCCGCGCCGATTTGGCCGGCAAGCTCGCTCGCCCCGGCCTTGTTC
>JAIUNH010000480.1 GCA_020161965.1 Pseudomonadota bacterium | reverse complement strand
CCAATCGCGGCTTGTTTCTGCCGCGCCCGACCGATCCCGTGATCG
Organism: Pseudomonadota bacterium; assembly: GCA_020161965.1. GTDB lineage: Bacteria > Pseudomonadota > Alphaproteobacteria > CACIAM-22H2 > CACIAM-22H2 > Tagaea. Next base: position 3,360 of record JAIUNH010000480.1, on the reverse strand, counting down.
CATCGCTGGTCCTGGGCGCCGTACTGGCCGCGTCGTGGATCGCCTTTAATGTTTGGCGCCGCCATCGCGAAGGTGTCGCGAAGTTGCGCATGGGCTGGGATATCGCGGCGTTGGTCGCGTTCGTGGCCGCATTGGTTTATGCAGCGCCCGATTGGCGCGCGATCGGCCCGGCTTTGGCGCTCGATTGGCCGCAACTCGCGGGCCTCAATTTCCGCGGCGGTTTGCGTCTGCCGCTGGAACTCGCGGCATTGACCGCCGCACTTACCTTCTATCGCGGCGCGTTCCTGGCCGAAATCTTCCGTGCGGGTTTCCGTGCCGTGTCGCAAGGTCAGGTCGATGCCGCGAAAGCGCTGGGCCTGTCGCCGCTGATCACGTTGATCAAGATCCGCATTCCGCTGGCGCTGGTCAGCATCATGCCGCCGCTGACGGGCGAATACATGATCGTGCTGAAGGTGACGTCGATCGGCATCGTCGTCGGCTTCACCGATATCTATTCGGTGGCGTCGTCCAGCTCGTCGCTGACCGGGCGGCCGCTCGAAGTCATCTTCGTGATGATCCTCGCTTATCTCGTCATCAACTACACGATCGCGGTGGCGATGGATTTCGCCAACCGGCGCTTCCAAATTCCGGGGCGCAAGAACCATGGCTAGCGCCGTCCACGCCTTGCGCGGTTTCTGGCGCAATCCGCTCGACGGGTTGGTCTCGCTCGCCGCGGTTCTGCTGATCGCCTATTGCGTAGGGCTGTTCGCGCAATGGGCCTTCGTCGACGCGGTTTGGAAAGCCTCGTCGGCGCTGGAATGCCGCAATCTCGGCAAGGGTGCTTGCTGGGCGGTGATCGAGGCGCGCGGCCGCTTGATCCTGTTCGGGCTCTACCCGTTCGAGGAGCAATGGCGCGCGGCCCTCGCCGGGGGCGTGATGATCGTCGCGGGTATCCTGTCGTGCTGGCGCGGGACGCATACCGTGGCGCGCCTCGCCGCTTTGTGGGGCGCCGCCTTCGCTGCCTATATGATTTTGATGGGTGGCGGCATCTGGGGGTTGACGCCCGTGCCGCGCAGCAATTGGGGCGGGCTGGCGCTCACCTTCTACGTCTTCGCTGTGATGCTGATCTTGGGCATGCCGATGGCCATTCTGTTGGCGATCGGCCGGCATTCGGGCCCGCGCTGGTTGCGCGTGGTCATCGGCGTCGCGATCGACATCGTACGCGCCGTGCCGTTGATCGCGATTCTTTTCGCCTTCGCGCTGGCGATCCCGCTGCTGGTACCCGCTGAACTCGCGGGCGAACGCTTGACGCGCGTGGCGATCGGCTACGCGATGTTCTTCGCTTGCTATCAGGCGGAAATCATTCGCGGCGGCTTGCAAGGCGTGGATCCCGGCCAAGCCGAGGCCGCACGCTCGTTGGGTTTGCGCGGCTGGCAGATCCAGGGTCTCGTCACGTTGCCGCAGGCCTTCCGCATTTCCATGCCGCCGACGGTCAACCAGATCGTCTCCGCGTTCAAGGACACGTCCTACGTTTCGATCGTCGGCTTTTTCGACATGACCGCTTCGGCTTCCGCCGCACTGGGCACGGGCGATTGGGCCTTCGCCTATGTCGAGGTCTATCTGGTCGTGGCGTTGATCTATCTCGTGTTCGGTTACTCCTTGTCCCGCTACGGCGTCTATCTGGAACGCCGCATGGACAAGGCGTTCCGCCGCTAATTCTCGAAGCCCCAATGGAAGCCACATGACCGATAGCCGTGCCGCCGATTTCGCGAAAACGCCGTTCTGGTGGATTGCCGCTCCGCGCCCGCCGATCGCCGAGGCGCAATTACCTGCAAGCGCCGATGTGGTGATCGTCGGCTCCGGCGTCACCGGCCTCAACGCCGCGCGCGAATTGGCGCGCGGCGGGCGCGACGTGGTCGTGCTGGATCGCGGCGAAGCAGGCATTGGCGCCACGTCGCGCAATGCGGGCCATATCGGCCGCGTGCTGAAGCACGAATTCACGCAGCTCGTGTCGGGCCTGGGCTTGGCGAAAGCGATCGAAATCTATCGCGAGATGCAGGCCGCCTACGATTCGGTCGGCGAGGTGACGAAAGGCGAGGGCATCGATTGCGAATATCGCGTCTCCGGCCGCGTCATCCTCGCCTATACGCCCCAGCAGCTTGAGATGGTCGAGGCCGAGTGTGCGGCCAAGAAAACGCATCTGGGCGAAGATTACACGATGCTGGATCGCGTGGGGCTCAAGGTTGAGCTCGACTCGCCTTTGTTCGTCGGCGGCGCCTATCTGCCGGAATCCGCATCGCTGCATCCCGGCCTTTATCATTTGGGCTTGCTGGCGGCGGCGCAGAAGGCCGGCGTCAATGTTCTTCCCGGCACCGACGTCGTGTCGATCGACAATATCGGCACGGTGGACGCGCCGCGTTTCGTGGTCCGCACCTCGCGCGGTGAAATTGCCGCGCGTGACGTGATCGTCGCGACCAATGGTTATACCGGGCCGGGCATTCCGGGCTGGTTCCGCCGCCGCCTCGTGCCGTTCGACGCCTTCATGATCGCCAGCGAAGAGCTAGCGCCGGAAACGATGCGCGCGATCCTGCCGGGCAACCGCGTCTATATCGATGCGAACCGCAACGTGAATTTCTTCCGTCAATCGCCCGACGGCAAGCGCGTGCTCTATGGCGGGCGCACCGGCGGGCGGCCGCCGGCCGACCTCTCGACGATTGGCACGAAGCTGTTCGACGACGCGCGCAAAATTCTACCCGGCCTCGATGGCCGCAAGCTCGGCCGCGTGTGGACCGGGCGCTGTGCGGGCACGATCGATCTCTATCCGCATATCGGCGTACAGGACGGCATCCACTACGCTGCCGGCTATTGCTTCGCGGGCATCCCGATGGGCACCTATCTGGGCCGCAAGCTTGCCTGGGGCATGCTCGGCCGGAAGGAAGGGGCGACGGGATTCCGCGAGCGCGCAATGCCGGGGCACCCGATCTATTGGGGCAATCCGTGGTTCGTGCCGCTCTATATGAAATTCTACGATCTGCTCGATTGGCGCGACGGCGGACGGCCCTGAGTTTGAAGGACGGCTGAACATGAGTCTCAAAGACAAAGCCTGCATTGTCGGCATCGGAGAAACGCCGAACACGCGCGGCCCCGGTCGCCCGGTGATCGACATGGTCGTTGATGCGTCGTTGAATGCGATCGCTGATTCCGGCGTGAAGCGTTCCGCGATCGACGGGCTGATTTTCTCGTCGTCGCGCTACATCTTCCAGGAATCGGTGGCGGTCCATCTGGGCCTGAAGGATCTGCGCTATACCTCGATCATCGAGATCGGCGGCGCCGCACCCGTTTCCACGCTGCAAAGTGCCGCGATGGCCGTGGCGACGGGCC